>VGKR01000022.1 GCA_016866915.1 Candidatus Pacearchaeota archaeon | reverse complement strand
TTAATAATTCCTAAATCTCTCAAAAATTTAGTATAAAATCTAGCATAAATCAAATGCGCGGTAATGTGTTCTGGTCCGCCAATATACTGATCAATAGGAGCCCAATAGTTTGCTTTTTTGCTGTCAAAGATTTTCTTATCATTATGGGGATCTGTGTATCTTAGATAATACCAAGAAGAATTAGCAAAAGTATCCATTGTATCTGTTTCTCTTCTAGAAGTTTCTCCACATTTAGGACATTTAGTTTTTAACCAGGAATCATTTGTAAGCAAGGGATTTCCTTTTCCAAATTTAACCTTTTTTGGTAGAATAACGGGCAAATCTTTTTCTGGAATAGGAACAACGCCACATTTTTCACAATAAACCACCGGTATTGGAGTTCCCCAATATCTCTGACGGGAAATAAGCCAATCTCTAAGTTTATAACTAATCTTTCTTCTACCTAATTTTTTCTTTTCAAGATGCTTTGTAATAATCTCTCTTGCTTCTCTACTATTAAGTTCATTAAATTCTCCGGAATTCATCAGATTGCCTTCTCCTACATAAGCATTTTTTTCAATTTTTCCACCATCTACAACTTCTTTTATTTTTATTTTATATTTTTTAGCAAATTCAAAATCCCGAATATCATGAGCAGGCACAGCCATAACCATGCCTGAGCCATAATCAGCAACAACAAAATTTCCAGCATATATTGGAATTTTTTCTAAGGTAAGGGGAGATATTGCGTAACTTCCAGTAAAAACACCTTCTTTATCCATATCCGCCAAATTTTTTTCACTAACACTCTTAAGATGCTTCAAAAATTTCTTAACTTTTTCTTCCTGATCTGCACTAACTAAATCAAAAAGTCTGGGATGTTGAGCTGAAATCACCATAAATGTAACTCCATAAAGAGTATCCGGCCTAGTTGTAAATATCGGCCATTTGCCTAAATTTTTTTCAGGAGTTATAATTTCAAAATCAATTTCTGTTCCAGAAGACTTGCCAATCCAATTTCTTTGTAGTTTTTTTGCGTTTTCTGGCCAATCTAATTTATCCAGATCATTAATCAGGTTTTCAGCATATTGAGTGATTTTAAAGAACCATTGCTCTAAATGTTTTATCTCTACAAGAGTGTCTTCATGTCTCCAGCAACATCCATTAATCACTTGCTCATTTGCAAGAACACTTTCACACTTATGGCACCAATTAACAGGTGCTTTTTTTCTATAAGCAATTCCTTTTTCAAGCATCTTTAAAAAAATCCATTGGTCCCATTTGTAATAATTCGGTTCAGACGTATTTATTAATCGACTCCAGTCATAACTCCACCCCATAGCTTTTTGTTGTTTTTTAAAATTTTTAATTGAATTTTTTGTATACTCTAATGGGTGGATTTTGGCTTGAATTGCTGCATTTTCAGCAGGTAATCCTAATGCATCATATCCTACCGGATAAAGTACATTAAATCCTTGTAATTTCTTAAATCGCGCAAAAATATCTCCTAAAGAAAAGACAAATGCATGTCCCATATGAAGTCCTAATCCAGAAGGATAAGGAAACATATCTAAAACATAAAATTTATTTTTTTTAGAATTATCTTTTGTCTCGAAAATTTTGAATTTTTCCCATTTTTTTTGCCACTTCTGCTCTATAGTCTTGAAATTATATTTCGGATTTTCCATTCTCTTATGAGATAAAGATGATTTAAATTATTTATCATTAACGATTTCTTCCTCTAATTTCAAATAGGTTAGAAGATTTTAAATATCAATTCTACCTAATTAAATAGACTGAAATTCTTTGAATTTCGTCAAATAAAATTTCGGAGAAATTTCATAATGGAAAAGATTTCGGCTCAATTCGTTGAAGGAAGCATTTCAAGTAATTTTCCAGAGGCATTTACATTATACAAAAAAAGCAATTTTGGAGAACCTATTGGAGAAAAGATTCAGTATTCTTTGTCAGAGGCTATTTTTCTTGTAGAAAAAGACAAAATGGAAATTTTTCAAAGAAACAAGAAAATTTCTTTAAAGGAACTTTTGAAAAAAATAGAAAGATTTGATAAAAGAATTAATCTAAAATATTCTGTGTATAGAGATTTAAGAGAAAGAGGTTATATTGTAAAAACAGCTCTCAAATTCGGAGCTGATTTTCGAGTTTACGATAAGGGTGCAAGACCTGGAACTAAGCATGCAAAATGGATTGTATTTGTTGATCATGAAGCAAGAAAATTAACCTGGCATGAATTTTCAGCAAAAAATCGCGTAGCACATAGTACAAAGAAAAATCTTCTTTTAGCAATTGTAGACGAAGAAAATGATGTAAGTTATTATGAAGTAGGATGGATTAGGCCATAAGAAAATTTTTTAACTAATTCTGTTAATTTTCTCATCTATTGCAGTGTAAGAAAATTTATAATGCTTGTAATTCTTTTTTCTAAATGACTCAAGATACATCTGAAATAAAAAACAAAATAATTTCATTTTTAAGAAGAAACGGACCAAGTCTTCCTGTTCATATTGCAAGAGAAATTGAATTAAGCACACTTTTTACATCTGCCTTTCTTTCAGAACTTCTTTCAGAAAGAAGAATAAAAACAAGTCATATGAGGGTGGGTAATTCTCCTCTCTATCTTCTTTCAGGACAAGAATTTATGCTTGAAAGATTTTCATTTCATCTTAAAAGTAAAGAAAAAGATGCTTATGCCCTTCTCAAAGAAAAAAAATTTTTAGATGATGCTGAACAAGAGCCTGCAATTAGAGTTGCTCTAAGAGAAATAAAAGATTTTGCAGTACCTTTCAAGAAAGATGAAAGATTAATATGGAGGTTTTTTCATGCACCTGAGTCAGATTTACTAAAAGAAAGACCAACAAAAATTAAAGATATCTCTCAAAAAATCGAAGAAATTTCCATACCAATGCAATTTAATGCAGGTGTTCATCAATTTCAACCAGATTTAGAAAAAATTCAAGAAAAATCTCTGGATATTTTTGATAAGCCTAAAATCAAAAGAATTTCAAAAGCAAAAAAAAGCAAAAAAAAGCCTTCACAAAAAGACAGTACTTTTTTCAATAGAATAAAAGAATTTTTAGCAGAAAAATCTATAGAAATAATGGATATTTTAAGTTTCAGTAAAAACGAAATTCTGCTCAAGATAAAAAATAATGGAGATGAGAGGATACTAATCGCATACAACAAAAAGAAAATAAGTGATTCTGATGTAATAAAAGCATCCAAAAAAGCTTCTGAATTTGGTTTGTTTTATGATATAATCTGTCTTTATGGGCCTTTAAAGAAGATACAAGACATCCTTACAGCTACAAAAAATCTTGGTTCAATAGAAAAACTAAGATAGAATTGATTTTTTAAAGAAATTTTCTTGATAATAACTTTTAAAAACTAAAGAAAAGACAAAATAAAAGTGTTAAATACAAAATGGGAAAAATAAAAACAAAACTGATAAAAAGAACAGCTCGCGGCTTAGTGAAGCAAGGAGTGAATTTTAATGATAAATTTGAAGATAACAAGACAATTTTAGGTAAGTCTTTGCCAAGTAAAAAAATAAGAAATCAGGTTGCTGGTTTTTTAACAAGAATTAAGAAAGAAAAACAATAAAAATCTTATTTTTTCTTTTTTTTAGACAAAATTGCCCGAATTTTTTTAAGATTTTCACTCATTTTTTTAAGCTCTTTATTTTTCTTTATACTGATTATTAAATTGATTATGCCAAAAATAAGATAAAGAATAATTAATCCTCCAAGAGCTTGAATCATTCGAGTAAGAGTGGTTATAGAAAATGCCATATTCTCCGGTGTTAGATTCATTAATGCTTGTTCTGCCATTTTAATATCATTCAAGATAAAGTTTTCTCTACCTCAAAACTTTTAAATGAAATATATTTAAAAGATTTGCCCTAAATGACGCTGTAGCTTAGCTGTTTAAAGCGCGGCTCTCATGAGGCCGAGATCGGGGGTTAGAATCCCCCCAGCGTCATATTTTTAATTTTTAAATCTAAATTTCAATCCGTCATCTTTTCTTCTAGGAATTAAATGAAAATGTAAATGCGGAATTTCTTGCTGAGCTGCAGGATAATTGCTTTGCATAAGATTAAATCCTCCTGCTTTTTTCTCTTTAATAAATTTTGAAGAAATATATTTAACACAATTTAAAAATTCACCCCCTAAATCCAAAGGCATATTCAAAATTGTTTCAAGATGTTTTTTAGAAATAATCAAAGTATGGCCTTCTGCAATAGGATACTTGTCTAGAATGCATAAAAAATTATTTGATTCAAAAATCTTCTTGCAAGGAATTTCTCCTTTAACAATTTTACAAAATATACATTCTTCCATTTTAATAAAATAAATTTAGAGGGCTATAAATTTAAAGAAAAAAATAAAAAATAACCCTATAAATTTATCTTTTCTTTTTTTTCTTAGATGATTTCTTTTTCACTGCTTTTTTCTTTTTAGCAGCTTTTTTCTTTTTAGCCATTTTTAACACCTCTACTTTTAATTAATAACAAAAAGAATCTTTTGTTTAAAAAAGTTTTGGCTAAGAAGATTAGAACATAAATTTCCTTAAAAAAATATTTTGACGTTCATTTATTTTCTCGTCGATAAAATTTAATTGCAAAAATTATTCGAAAATCTCTCCAGCTGCTTCAAATTTAATCTCTTTTTCAATTAATTTTGCTAAAATATTTTTTAATTCAGAAATTTTTACTCTAATTTGCTTTTTAGTGTCTCTATCCCTAATTGTAACATCTTTTTTCTTCAAACCTTCTTCATCAATTGTTATGCAAAAAGGTGTTCCTATTTCATCATTTCGCGCATATCTTCTACCCACACTTCCTCCAGAATCATAAATAACATTGAATTCTTTTTTCAAATTTGCATAAATTTCGTGAGATATTCTAACAATATCCTTATTGATTTTAACAATTGGAAAAATAGCTGCTTTAATCGGTGCGAGTTTTGGATGAATTTTCAAAACAATATTTTCTCTTCCAGTGTCATAAAAATAAGAATCAAACATAAAAACTAAAAATGCTCTTTCAACACCAAGGCTAGGTTCGCATATAACAGATGGAAGAATTCTTTCTTTTGAGTTTTCATCAAAAACCTTTAAATCTTTTTTTGAAGCTTTCTCGTGCTGGAATAAATCAAAATTTCCCCTATCAGCAATTCCTTCAAGTTCTTTCCATCCAAAAGGAAATTTATATTCAAGGTCCCATGTGTCAGAAGAATAATGTGAAAGTTCTTCTTTAGAATGTTGTCTTATTCTAAAATTTTCAAGGTTTGCCCCCAAACTCTTAAACCATAAAAGCTCAGTTGCAAGCCAATAAGCATGCCATTCTTTTTTTATTATTCCTTTTTCAAAAGCATCTTTTATTCTCATTTTAATTGGCTCTAAATTTTTCTTTTGAATTTCCTCAGAATAAATGAAAGTTTCAACATTAGGAATTTTATAAGGGCATTTTTCTTCATTTGGATTAATGAAATATTCGATTTCCATCTGTTCAAATTCTCTTGAACGAAATAAAAAATCTCTTGGAGCAATCTCATTTCGAAATGCTTTTCCAATTTGAGCTATTCCACAGGGGAGTTTAAGTCTTAAATTATCATAAACAGATTTGAAGTTTGCAAAGATTAATTGTGCTGTTTCAGGTCTCAGATAAGCTTTTATTGATTCTTCTGAAATCGGTCCCACTGAAGTTGCAAACATTGGATTGAACTCTCCTTTGCTTTCTAATTCTCCGTTGCATTTCTCGCAGAGTGCTTTTCCCACTTCATATTTATCAATCTTAGTTTTATTTCCGCATTTTTTACAGACAACAGCAACATCGACAAAACTTGAAACATGACCTGAAGCTTCCCAAACTTTTGGATTTGTTATTATGCTTCCATCAATGCCCACAATATCTTCTCTGCTTAAAACATGAAATTGCCACCATAATTTTTTTATGTTGTTTTTTAATTCAACGCCCAAAGGACCAAAATCCCAAAAACCAGCAAATCCTCCATAAATTTCTCCAGAAGGATAAACAAATCCTTTACGTTTGCAGAAAGTTGTTAATTCTTCGATTGAAATATTCTTTTTTTCCATGGTTCCTTTTTTATGATCTGTCTTTTTATCTTTTACTAAAACTATTTTATCTATTTTTCTTTCTCTGCTTTTTAAGATTTCACTTGCTTTTTTTTCAGCTTCTTTTTTGATTTTTCCAAGATAAGCAATTGTTTTTGTTCTGACTTTTCCGTCAACTCTTTTATTTTCATTAAGATAAAAATAATCTTTTCCTCGAATGTTTTTTTTAACTACAAATGCCATTAATTACCCCCTACACCAAAGTATTTAAAGATTTGGTAGGCACTACATATAAAATTCAATAAAAATTTAAGTAAAAAAAGAGGAATTTTAATTTCCTTTTTTACGTTGAAATAAAGTCTTTAAAGTTTTTCCAGAACTTCTTATCTTTTTGACAACAAATAAAATCACAACCAATACCCCTATAACAATCACAACAATAGCAATTTCTCCAGCACCAATTCCTTCGAAGATTGCAGCTCCAACAATAGGTGCACCAAGGACAATTGGTTCTCTTACAGAACTTGAATAAACCTGAGAGTTAAAGGATGCTGAAAGAGTTAAATCTGTTTCAATAGATTCTCCTGTTGTTTCATTTACAGGAAGAAGTGTTGCATTTATTTGTACATTTGTCCTGAAATCATCTGTGTCGTTTGCATCGATGCTTCTATTTTGAGAGGCATTTCCAACTTCTACTCCAGACGCATCTTTAATAGAAAAGTAAATCTCTAAATCTTGATCCTCGCCTGCAAGTTCTGTAATAATGTAATCAACACTTACTCTGTTCTCTCTTGTTCTTCTTACATCTGTTATGTTAAAGTCAATTTTTTTCTGTATGACATTAACAGCGACACTACTACTTGCAGAAGTTTCAGCACAAGTAACAGATAAACCTAAAGTATATGCTCCTACTGTTGTCTCTTCAGGGATATTAATCGAAAATCCAAATGATGCACTTGCTCCCACAGCAATATTCTGTGCGCCTCCTGTAATTGTAATCCATCCAGAATCATCTCCTGTTAAAGAACAAGCAGATACGGGATTTGTTCCAGTATTTTGTACAGAAAGTGCTAATGCGTTCGAATGTCCTTGAATGATATCTTGGCCGCCTAAAGCAGTAATAGATATCTGTGTTATGCTAGGTGTTTGTACTATTACAGGTACTTCCTCTTCTACAACTTCTTCTTCCTCTGTTGTTTCACCATCTTCATC
>VGKR01000021.1 GCA_016866915.1 Candidatus Pacearchaeota archaeon | reverse complement strand
TATCTATGAAAACTCCAGAAGCAAAAGGGCAAGTATTCAATATAGCAGGAGGAAAAGGATATACAAACAGAGAATGGACATTAAAAATAGCAGATATGTTGAATTTTCCAAAAGAAAAAATACATCTTGGAGAGTATCCTCCAGGATATCCGCACCGTCCGCTTGCTTCAGATCAGCCATATTTGGTTTTAGATGCTTCTAAAGCCAAAAAGATATTGGGATGGAGACAAACGATTTCTCCTGAAGAAGGCTTAAGAAAAACAATTGAATATTGGAGAGATACAAAGCATAGCGCTTAAAATGAAAACAGCAATGGTTTTCCCTTCTAGAAAATCAGAGAAAGCAATATCAGGTTATTCTGTTTTTTTGACAGAAGCACTTAGAAAAAATAAAGTTGATGCCTACGATATAACTTACGAAGCAGGCAAACCTCAAACTCTTTTTAAAAAAATAAAAGAATTAAAAAAATACGATGTTATACATCTTCAGCATGAATATAATTTATTAGGATGGTACGGACTTCCTTTTTTTCTTTTATATTTTTTATTGAGTTCTAAGAAATGCAGAATCATCACAACAATGCATACAGCTCTTTCGCAAAAAGAAAAATTTAAAGGAAACAAAATAAAAATTATCTTAAGGAGATTATTATATCTGACTCAAAATAGGATTATAAACAAATATTCAGACAAAATAATAGTACATGCTAATTTTTTTAAAGACATTTTATCAAAAGAATATAATGTTTCGAAAAGAAAGATAGAAGTTTTGCCTCAGGGAATAATTGAGCAAAATAAGCTAATTTCTAAAGATAAAGCAAAGAAAGAACTTAATTTATCTGGAAAAATATATCTTATAATAGGTAATTTTATTCCCGACCATGGTGCTGACATAATTATTCGTCATGCAAAAGAAATCGGAAAAACAATCTTAATTGTAATAAATCCTAAAGCAATAAACGATAGAAACCAAAAGAGATTGAATGCTTATTTGAATTATTGTACTGCTTATGTTCAAAAAAACAAAATTCAAAATAAAGTCAGATTTGATATTTTAGATATAACAGACAAAAAACCAGAATGGTGGAAATATTTTTCTGCTGCAGATTTAGTTCTCCAGCCATATAGGGGGGGAATCGGAAGTGGAATCTTTGCTCATGCGATGACCACAAAAACACCTGTTGTGACAAGCAATATTTTATTTTTTAAAGAAATATCAGATAGATATGGTTGTTTGAAAATTGTTGAAAATGAAGAAGATTACGCTAAAGCAATCAAAGAAGCAATGAAACCTGCAAATTACAATAAAATGAAAAAAGAATGCGCAAGATATTCAAAAGAAAACAGCTGGAACGAAATCTCAAAAAAATACAAAAAAATTTACACCTCTATTTTGCAAAATTAGATTATTTTAAACTCCGGCAGCGCAACAACAAATCTTCCACCGGAATTTTGATATCCTTTCTCTTGCTTTATAATCTCGTCTAAAAAATGCCATGTATTTACTAAAAGATAATTCGGCTCTCTTTTTCTCATTTCTTCTGGAGAAACTATTGGAATTAAGGAGCCGACTGTTTTCTTTCCCCATTTATCAGAATTTTTGTCAGCTATGCAGTCTATGCTATCTGGCCCAAGCCCGAAATACTGGAGTGCTACATTTCCCCTGGTTGAAGCGCCATAAATACAAATCTTTTTTCCCGATACTTTTTGCTCATCCAAAAAACCTAATAGTTGCCCCTTTATTTGAGATATTTTATCTGCAAATTCCAAGTAAGGTTTTGGAGTTTCTAATTTCAAATCTTTTTCTTTTTTTCTTACTTGTTCTATTCTCTCTTTAGCTTTCGGCGTTGCATATAAATTTCCACCTTTTTGCCTGATGAAAGTTCGTATACTTCCACCATTTATGCTGTTTTCTTCAATATCAAACACTTCTAAATCATGTTTCCCTAATAATTTTTCCAAAGAATTAAAAGAGTAATATTCTCTATGCTCATGGCAAATATTATCAAAAGCATTCTGCTCTAGCATAGACACAAGATAATTCTGCTGTATTACAAACAAACCATCCTTATCCAATATAGATACAATATCTTTTAGAAATTGATTTGGATTATCTAAATCATAAAACATTGAAATTGCTGTAATTATTTTAGCTTTTTCATTTCCAAAAATCTGTCTAAAAGGCATTTCATTAAAAAAATCATTAAACACAAAATAGCCTTTTGCCCTTGCCTCTTTTGCTACATTTTTTGATGGCTCAAAACCAATTTTTACTACAGGAGCATTATAATAATCAAAAAGTGTTCCATCATTACAACCAATATCAATCACAATATTTTCTTGATTTAAAGGGATGATTTTCTGAGATTTAGTTGCAATATCTTTTAAATCATCTTTTATAGTTGAGCTAATGCCTGATTTATACCAATATTGATCATTCCATGTTAGTTTTGGAGATGCGCTATGACTTAATTGCAAAAGACTACAATTTCCACACAAAACCAAATCTAAAGGGATTCTTTCACCCTGCTCTGTTTCAGAATCAATAAAGTTAGTTACATGCTGCTCTCCTAAAGAAAACATCTCTTCTAGACTTGGGGAATCACATGCTCTGCAATTTTTTATTTTATATGTTTCACTCATTTTATTTTTTTAAATTAATTACTTATAAAGATTTATGTAATTTTAAAGCAAGATAAATTATTTTATTTTAAAGCTTCCTCATAAATTCTTCTTAATTTTTTGTTTTGTTCTTTAATCGAAAACTTGCCGGTTTGAATTTCCTTTAGACATTTTTTTGACATTTTTTCTCGGAATTTTTTGTTTTTAATAAGCACTTCTGTTTTTTCTATAAGTTCTTTTATTAAGAAAGGCCTGTTATTTATTAAAAAACTCTTTTTGGCCCATTTTATTTCAGGGCGAGGAATAACAAATCCAGTTTTTCCATCATTTATCACATCTTTTCTTGAAAATCCATCAACAGTAACTATTGGAATTCCAAAGGACATTGCTTCAAGATAAGCAAAACCAAAACTATCACTATATCCCGGATAAACAAGAATATCTGAGATAGCATAAATCTCATCAAATAATTTTTTTTGAGCAATAGGCCCATAAAATTTTATCTTCTCATTTTTTGAATATTTCTTTAGAATGCACTTAGGAACATCAGAAACTACTATTGCCCGAACATTATCGTATTTTTTAGCGAGATAATCAAAAACCTCTATTGCATCAGGCCCTCCTTTAGCTCCAAAATATCTTGCTATGAAAACAAGATTAATTCCTTGATGTTTTTTCTTTTTTATTTTTTGTACAGGCACAGCAGGATAAACAACCTCGATTTTATTCTTTATCTCTGGAAATTCCTTAATTATCTCTTCTGCTGTTGCTTTTGTCCAAGGCATTATTTTTTTACAATTTTTATCTAAGAAAATCTTTTTTATTTTTTCTTTTACTTTTTTTGTCCTATTTCCAAGATATAACTGCCATTCAGACTCAATGTCTGTTACCCAAGGCTTATCTTTATTTTTTGACAAGCAATGGCAACAATGAATTAAGTCGTAATTTCCTTCTGAACTTAAATGAGCATTTGGAATAGACAAACTTGATACTCGTGCAAATCTTCTTATATTTCTTTTAAGGAAATTTGAAAACCAAAAAAATCTCTTATTAATTATAACACCTTTTTGCTTATGAATATTAAGATATTCTATATTTTCCGGAGGATTATCTATTAAATATTTATAATAAGGACTATCTGGAAATTTCCAAGGATACTGAAGATAGACTTTAATTTTTTTGTCTGTCATTTGATTTTCTCTGCTAAAATAAACCAATCACAAAAACCCTTTTTCATTGGATAATTTATTTGTTTTTTTGATTTTAATCCATATCTAAGGAAAACATTCCACCATCTTGCTATAATCCAGAGAGCATTTCCTAAAATCTGATACTCTTTAATAAGAAATTTGTTTTTATTTAATTTTCCAAACAATTCTTTTTTAGCGTAGTGGTGATGTTTCTGACCTTTTAGCAATTTCCATCTTATCCAAGCAGGGTCCCAAAATTCTAAAAATCTAATTGATCTGGGGGTTGATAAGATTAATTTGCCGCCTTTTTTTAAAGATTGATAAATGTTTTCTAAAGCTAGAGCATCATTTGAAACATGCTCTAAAACTTCTGTTAGAATTATCCAATTAAATTTTTTTTTAAAAGGAATTTTTTTTGTTACATCTCCAAAATATAGATTTTTTTGAATTTCTTTTGGAGCAAAAACAAATTTAGAGGCATTTACATCCATCCCATAAACATTTTTTGTTTTTTTCCATAATTCTAAAACTCTTTTTCCATCCCAACAACCAATATCTAAAATAAAGTCATCTTCTTTTATTTGATTTTTCCAAAGCTCAATCATTTTAATACTTCTAAAACCATTTTAGCAACACCCTTTTCGCCATAAGGATTTTGGAATTTTTTAATGCGAATTTTCTTGTTCTCTATGTCACTTATTATTTTTTTGCTTTTTCCTACATTCAATTCTGTTAGAAAGTTTATTTCCGTACTCAATCCTTCCTGTCTTTCTGTTTTTTTTCTTAATATAATGCATGGTTTTTTGAAGATTAAAGACTCTTCCTGAATGCTTCCTCCATCTGTGATGAGATATTCGCAATTAGCTATTAGAAAGATAAAATGCGGGTAATTTGTTAGATCAGTTATCTCAAGATTTTTATTATTTTTTATTTTCTTCATTAAGCCATATTTTTTCAGATGATATAGAGTATTATCATGAATAGGCCATATTGCTTTAATCCCCACGAAATTAATAATCTCAACAATTTTCTCCATTCTTTCTAAAGATTTAAGATTTTCATGCCTGTGAATATTAATTAAAGCATATTTTTGTTTAGGCTTTTTGAATCTGGATTTTTTAGCTTTTTCATATGCAATCAATGCAGAATCAAGAATTGTATTTCCTATATTGATTATTTGTTTCTTATTTTGATATTTATTTAGATTGTTTTTAGATAAATTAGAAACAGCAAGCAAAATATCTGAGAATTTATCACTAATTTTTCTTGAAATCTCTTCTGGAAAAGGCTCAAACAACGAGCCAGAGCGCAAACCAGCTTCTAAATGCACGTTTTTCCAGATTTTTCCCGAATTCAAAAGTTTGCTTGAAGCTATAGCAGCAGCAGCTGTGCTCATAGTATCCCCATGATACAGTACATATTTAGGTTTTATTTTTCTTAGAAGCCTTTTTATTTTAAAAATTGTAGAAAAAAACCAAAACAATGAATTTTTATTTATTCTTGACCAAAATTTAGTGCTTATTTCAGGTTCTTGACTTAAAATAAAATTCGGTTTTTTAATTCCAAATTCCCCGCAAGCACCCTTTAAACTATGCTGTCCTGTGTGGATAAACCAATAATCTTTTTTCTGTTTTTGCAATTCAAGCATTATAGGCATACATTTAATTAACTCTGCTTTTGTACCTATAACAATAGCTATTTTAGACTCTGCTTTTTCCATATTTTTTAGTAAAAAACCGATATTTTAAAGATTATGAAGAAACATACCATAGGTCTTATTTTGTAAATTCTAAATTATCTAAAGCACCCCAATTTCCTTCTGGATTAATAAGCCACAAGAATTCTTCTCTGGTTCTTATATTTTCAGGATAATTAACTTCCCATATTTTTATAGGTCCGCGAAATCCTTGATAATATAGGAAATATCCTAAATCCAATCCTTGTTGTTTTAGACTTTTAACCACAAAATCATCTTCACTATGTGCAAGAGTTATTGTTGGATATAAACTACTTGGATCATCCATCAAATAAAGTTGTGCAAATAGAGAATCCTTGGTTTTTTCAGAGAGATAAATTGCAGCACCTAATTGATTCACATTAATTCCTGTTGCTGTTTGTGAAATCCCTGGAATAATTCTAATCAAAGAATTAACACCCAAACCAAAATCAGTTATTTCTCCATCATAATAAACATATCTTAAAGGCAAATCATATCTTTGATTATTATAAATAAAAATTCCAATAGCTTCTAAGAAAACTAATTTTTCATTCTTAACACTATATTCAAGACTTATTCCTCCTAAACCAGTTTTTTCAGCTGGAAGAAATATAGGTCTTCCTTCTTCTGTTGTATAAATAATATCTCCATCAATCGCTGTTCCTCCAACAAATAAAATTGTTGTTTTATTGTTTGCTTCTTTAGTTTGGCTTGGTTCTATAGGCATAACAGGTATCCAAGAACGCCGATCAATTCCAGTTTCATCACTTCCAATTGTAGAAAAAGCAGTATATTTTCCAACATCAGTTGAATCAATCAATAAATAAGACACTTCATGCGTTTTCATTAAACTTAAAGCTGTTTCAGGCTGAGATGTTGTTAAAAGATATCTTGCTACAGTGTGGTCCCACCAAGATGTGAAATGGCCTCCGTCGCTAACAGTTGGTCTTTTTCCTAAAGTTTGAACCCAATAACCATAATCCCACCAATGAGTAAATATTGCATTTTCAGGAGTATTATTCTCAACCCAAGACATAGCATAATGCCATTGCTGATTATAAGGACTTGGAGAAATAGATTGAGCACTGATTATTGTTGTTTGAGCAAAACTTAAAAAAAGAATTCCTATAACTATAGCACTTATAATAATAGCAATCCAACTAAAAAGCCTGCCTAAATCATCTTTTGATTTTCTATAATCAAATATTTTCATAAAGAAATACATTGAAATTAAAATTACAAACGGCGCAATAATAAAAAGAAGTCTTACAGCACCCCTCATAGAAACAATCCCCCAAAATGCAAAAGAGATTAAAACAAGAGATGCAATATTTATTTTTGAAAAATCTTCTAATGCTTTTTCATCTTTTTTTAAATAAGATTTAATATACATTGCAAGAAGAACAATTCCAAAAACAATCAATCCTCCAAGATACATTATCTGCGAAATCAAATTCTCTCCATTTAACAAATGTGTAGGAGAAATTCGACTAAATACGAATGTTCCAATAAACAAAATAAAAAATAAATTCAAAATCCATTTATTTTTTTTACTAAAATGCTTTGTAGCTTCATAAAAAACAAGAAGCAAGCCAGCTAAAAATAACCAGAGAAGATTTCCGAAATCACTCAAAACCTCTACAAAATAAGGAGCCCGATTTTCAGCAACAGTAAGTCCAACTCTTCCTCTTCCAAAAGGATATAAAAGTCCTTCGATAATTCGCGAAAACAAACTAGAAACAAATTCAGGCGAAATTATTAAAAGAAATAAAATTCCAAAAATTCCAAAAATCAGAATACTT
>VGKR01000020.1 GCA_016866915.1 Candidatus Pacearchaeota archaeon | reverse complement strand
TGTCAAGAAAAAAGAGGTTATATTCATGAAAAAAATCCTAAATAAACTCAGATTATTGAGAACTCTTGGAATTTTAGAGTTTTTATTATTAATTCCTCTGCTCTTTGTTTTTCCTAGAGCATTTCTCAATTCATTAGACATTGAATACCTTCTTGGAATTTTAAGAGCAAGTTAAACAATATAAAATGAAAAAAATAAACTGGAAAGTTTTGATTTTTTGTTTGCTAATTGTGTATCTAATTGCTTTTCTTGGAAGTTTATTTACATCACCTGTTACAGATTCAGAATGGTATGAAACAATAAGACCATCAATAACTCCTCCAAATTTTGTTTTTCCAATTGTATGGAATATTCTTTTTTTCCTTATTGCAATTTCTCTGTATCTTTCCTGGACATCTGCAGATAAAATAGAAAGAAAAATAGTGTTTCTTGTTTTTGGAGTAAATCTTTTGTTAAATCTTTTTTGGAGTTTTCTGTATTTTGGAATGCAAAATCCACTTCTTGCTTTTTTTGAATTAATTTTTCTCTGGTTTTCAATTCTGATTATGATTTTTGCAACTTATCGCATAAACAAAACAGCTTCTTATCTTCTTTGGCCGTATTTTGTCTGGGTAAGCTTCGCAGGAATTCTGAATTATCTTTCAGCATTCTAAATTTTTAAAAACCAATAATTCCCTATTTAATGAATAGTAATTAATTTAATGCGGTATTAGTTTAGTGGTAGAACAGGTCGTTGCCAAATTTCCTCACAAATTTTGCAAAAACGATCAAATCGGGGTTCGATTCCCCGATACCGCATTTCAACCCAAAAGCCCCGATGGCACAATGGTACTGCACTCGCTTGGAGCTTCTCTTTTGGAGCTTAGATTCTCTTTGAGAACCAAAGAGCGAGGCCTTTACAGGCTTCCAGGTTCGATTCCTGGTCGGGGCGTATTTTAATTAATTTTATAAAATCTCTTTTCTTTGAATAAAAATGAAAAAAGAGTTGGTTTGTTTTTTGATTTTGATTTTATTTTTTCTTCAGGGAATCGATGCTGCAACTATCAACGCAGCAAGTTGTTCGCAAGCAGATGTGCAAGCAGCAATTAACAGTGCTGTCGATGGAGATGTGATTATGATTCCTTCTGGTTCTTGTGAGTGGAGCAGTCGTGTATCTATTCCTAGTAGTTTGTCAGTTACTATAATGGGTTCAGGAAGAAATACAGTAATCACTTCAACTGATTATAGATTTGGCGTCTCACCAGCTGCAGGAGAATTTGTAAGAATTTCTTCAATGGCATGGAATAATGGTCAAGGAGTTTATTTTGGTGGAGGTAATGGAGGAGCAGATACTTTTAGAATTGATAATATTTATCACACAAATTTTGCAGGCAGATTTGCAGTTTTTGATGGAATTTATTATGGTGTAATAGACAGTAATTACATATCAGCTTCGAGAAATCAGGCAGTTGTTGGGCTTTCGATGGGGCGATTGCGTTCTGACAGCGGAGGAAGTTTATGGAGTGAGCCCACTGGTTTGGGCACCAATAGATTTGTGTTTTTTGAAAATAATATAGTGAATTTCTCAGAACCATATATAGGTGTTGGTTCATTTGATGGTCGTTATGGCTCTAAGTTGGTGTTTCGCCATAATCTAGGAATAAATAATAATATTGGTGTCCATGATTTTGAGAATCCTATTCCTACAAGAGGTTTTCGCGCATGGGAGTATTACAATAATACCCTAATTACAACAGAATCTATACAATTTCTTTCTTTTTCTCGTGGAGGAACAGGTGTTTTTTATAATAATCGGATAAGCACAGCAGGATTTAGTTGGATGAATAATCCTTGGCTTACAAGAGTTTCGCGGTCATATGGAACACCGAATGGTTTGCCAGCATGTGATGGAGTAGTAGAAAGATTTTGTATTGGAGAAGGGGTGCAGCCATTTTTTTGCGCACAAAATTCTGACTGTGGCAGTGGCGGATACTGTGTTCCTTTAGATGGACATGAGGATTCTTCTGGTTGGCCTTGCAGAGATCAAGTGGGAGTCGGACAAACAAATCCTGTTACAGGAGTTCAAGCAAAAGAGCCTGCTTATGTATGGAATAATTATTGGTGCACTGCTCCGGGAGGTAACTGCAATCCAGAGCCTTCTGCAAGTGGAGTGCTTTTTGGATTTGTTGTTATTAGTGCCACTAGTCCAGATCATTTAAGAGAAGGAAGAGATTTTTATAATAATGTTCAGATGCCAGGTTATACCCCTTATACTTATCCTCATCCATTAAGACTAATAGATCCTGGAGAAATTCCTTCAGACACAACACCACCAATAAGAAGCTTAAGAGCACCAACAGGAAATCTTTCAGCAGGAACAAATTCAACAACAATCTCTCTTGTTACAAATGAAGCATCAACCTGCAGATATTCAACAACATCAGGAGTTTTATATAATTCAATGACAAATACTTTTTCAATCACCGGCTCAACAAGTCATTCAACACCAATAATCGGATTAACAGATGGAAACACTTACAATTATTATGTAAAATGCATTGATAATTTTGGAAATGCAAATCCAGATGATTATTTAATAATCTTTAGTATTTCTCAATATTCAGAAACCCCAACACTTGAGATAGTAACAATTCAAGAAATGCTGGGTGCATATCAGCAATACAAAAGAAATGAAGTTACACTTTCGTATTTCTTAGATAAATTAAGAAGATGGATTGTGTTCTGGTGAGGAATTAGTTTTATAAAATGTTCAGGCAAATTGCAGACATATTCAAAAGAAGAGCAAAAGTTCTAGAAGGAAAAATTAATCTGCAGGCAACTCTGAATTTATTAAATAGGCTTGATGAAAATATAACTGGAAGTATTTTTTATCAAGAGGGATATAGGGGTTTTTATTCAGAACAAACTCTCTTAAGGAACATAGTAAATTTTGTAGAAGCTCATTTCAATAGCAAAGATAATTTTTATAATGAGATAAAATACTCAATTTATCGAAAAGATAAAGATGAAAGACATTGTCTAATTATAACTTCAAGAGAAAATAGCAAAGGATATAGAGACAATATTGAAACCGAAACACCCTTAAGAGAAGCTCTGATTGATTTTATGATAAAAAAATGATTTTTAATTTTAAGAAAGTTTTAAAAAAGAAAAAACTTAATCAATTGAATGGCAAAAAGCAGGTGTCCTATTTGGAAAGAATTGTCTAAAATTGATTTTAATTTATATGATTCTAATACGAATAAAAAGGGAGAAATATCTTTTGATGAATTAAGCAATTTATTATTAGATAAAGAGGGACAGAGATTACCTTATAAAAAAATAGTAGTAAACGGAGGACATTTTATTCCTAATTTAAAAAATCAAGAAAAAATTGGAAAAAATCCTTTAAGGACATGGGAATTGGCTTGTCAATTGGTTGGAAAACTAAGAGCAATGGGTTTTGATGCCTATACAAGTTTAATCATTAACGATTTGCCCTTTACACCAGTGGAAAGAAAGAAAATAAGTACCGATTTACCAAAAAGATATGAAAAATTGATGGAAAGATATGGATTAAGCTATGATCATATAATAAGAATAATGAACTATTCTAAAATAAAGGACCAGGTTTATACAGAAAAAAAATTAGCAAATAGATTCTTCAAAGAAAAAAGAATAGAAGAATGGGAAGATTATGAAGAAGAAATTTCTAACTATTGTATTCAAGCAATAATAACTTATTTATTAGATATTCTAAAACAGAACACGAGTGTTTCGATATGGATAGTTCCAAAATGTACTCACAAAAATTTAATTAATGCTATCCAGATTTTTCATAAGAAAGAAAAAAGATTAAGAAACATCTGTTATTTTATAACAAATAACTGTTATTTGTAAATGAAAACTTTAAAATTCAATAAAGAGCCAGAATATGCTGATTTGTGGGACGCTTTTTTATATAATTTTTTATATGATAAAAATGAGTACATCAGAGAGATTCTAAGTTTATTTAAAAAAATTGGAATTACGAAAAAATCCAAAATATTGGATTCGTGTGCTGGAACTGGTTTTATAGCTCTACATTTAAGAAAATTAGGTTATGATGTTGAATGTATGGATCCTATGGAAGATCAAATCCGGGTTTTTAAAAGAAAGGCAAAGATATTGAAAGTGTGTCAACAGATAAAAAAGATTGTATGGAAAGAGATTCCTAAAACTTATAAAAATAAAAAATTTGATTTTATTTTTTGTAGGGGGAACTCATTTATCTATGCAGATGGGGGATGGAACAAACAACAAAAAGTAAATGTGAAATCTTCATTAAATTCATATAAAAGAACATTGAGAATATTTTATAATCAACTTAAAGAGGGAGGATATCTGTATCTCGATAAATTTCCAGATAATGAGAATCACTTAAATAAATTAATTTGTTATTTAAAAATCGGAAAAAAACCAAAAGAAGAATTGATCTTCTTCACAAAAAAAATTCCATTAAAAAGATATAGAGAGGCAAGAGCGATAAGAAGAAAATCTGATGGTTCTGAACTTGGGCTTCCAAACATAACTCTTGATTTAAGGGGTTATGAACTTGAAAGAATGCTAAAAACCGTCGGATTTAAATATAAAAAATTAAGATTAAAATCTGAAACACATTTTATAGTTTGGTTGGCTTACAAATAAAAATAACTTTACTTAAAGGGATTATTTTGTTATATCCTTTTAACTATAAACTTTTCTGTTCATTACAAAATTAAGAGCGCTGGCCCAATTTTTCACATACTTGTTTTTATCAGTATGTGCCAATTTAACTTTTCCATCTCTCTTATCTAAAAAGGCTAAGGGCAAATCTTTCTTTCTCAGTAAAGTTATTAATGTGTCATAAGATTTTTTAACTATTGGCCGATTATTTTTATCTATAAAAGGGCCCAAAGCTAAACAAGAAGGTGTTTCTTCAGAATAATCCCTAGGATTATCTGTATCTGAAAGCAAAGCCACATAAGGAACTTTTTCATCTCTTGCTAGATGAGCCAAAGGATAATCTAATGGAATAAACATCCAACCCATACGGGTGTCAACCTCCATTTCTCCATTTCCATGTGCAAGTTTAGCATCTCCTAAAACAACATCAAATCTTTTTTTATTTTTTGCTTCAGAATAATGCCCCCTTAACACATCTTCAGCTTCATCAAAAGATTTTACAAGAGTTAGATTATAACTGTGAAGCATCTGTCTCGCTGATTCTTGATTTAGAGAATTATTCTCAACAACAAGAATATCTAAGGGTTTTTTAGTTTCCATTTTCTTTATTTTAAAAGCAAACTTTTATTTATAAAACTTTCGTTTATTCACTACTTTTAAGTTAATATAAGATTAAAATTTTCAGGAATATCTTTATTCCTCTAGAATTCCTTTAATCCTTCATCTCGATTTTGATGTTCACGCTTTTTGGAATCTGCATTCTCATGATATGATGAAGAATTTTTTCATTTGCAGGAAGGTCAATAAGCCTCTTGTGAATTCTCATTTCAAACCTGTCAAAAGTAGCTGTTCCGTCTCCGCAAGGTGATTTTCTTGTCGTGATTTTGAGCTTTTTAGTAGGCAATGGAACAGGTCCTGATATTGTTATTCCTGCTTTTTTTGCAATGTCCCGAATAGCATTGCAGGTCTCGTTAATTCTTTCTATGTCTGTGCTGTTGAGTTTTATTCTTACTTTAGGCATTTTTATCTCCTAAAAATGACTTATACAAAATTTTTAATTTTAGTTTAGGCATTTTATTTATTAGCGTCGTTTGTTTTTAATTTTGATTGATATTTAATAAAATCTCGGTGTTTGTTTAAAAACCTTTCTGGACTATTTGAATTTATTATTTAATATCAAAATCAGTTTTGCATGCCTAACAACAAGTCCAAATTATAAAGTGCCTCGACTTGTTTTTGAGTAATAGCTCGGTTTAGTATAATAACTTCATCAATAAGTCCAAGCCAGCGATAATCATAATTAGAAGTGCTGTCAAATCCGCACCGATAATATCCACAGCCAATTCTTAAGGGATCATTATTTTGCACTAGTTGTGTGGGATCTATAGAAGAAGGATCTGTAGGAGTTCCATCAAGCCGAAGTTCTATACCTGATATTTGACTATCAACATAAATCTCAAGATCATTTCCATAGAAAACAAGAGCTATGTGATGCCATTGATTTAATTCTAATGTAGGACCTTCTCTGTCAAATCTTCCAATAATTGTTTCTGCTCTTCCGTGAATTATCTCAGGCTCCCACCACTGATAAACACCTGGATTAACCCACATTCCCATCTGGGCTCTTCCTTCTCCGCCAGCATGGACAGATTTGCCCATAATTTGATTGTGAAGAGAAACAGGATTAAATCTGTCTGCTTTGACCCATGCAAGATAAGTGAATTCATTTAAACCATTAAGGTCAGGAGCACTAGGCACTTCGATATAGGATGCGTTAGTTACGTTTGGGTTGCTTCCTCCTGTAAAATTACAAGAATTTCCGAATTTTCCTCCAACATCACAATTCGCCCCGTAAATTATTCCATTATTTTTTCCAAATTCATCTTTTGCATTTCCCTCAAATCTCCACCAAGAAACAGCTCCCATATTAATCAGAATCTGTTTAGCTGAAAATTTCCTATCATCAGATTCAGATCCAACAACCTGTTTTCTGTTTTCTTCTATCACAGGAATAATAGAAACTTCTTTAACAAAAGCCAAATCCTGCAGTTCAGATGAGTTTAATGTAAAAGTCCGTGTTTCTAATTCTTCAAAATCTTCTGCATTCTTATCTATTATAACAGTAGTTATCCCATCAGAAACAATAAATTTCATCATATTCATTTTGCCTTTTCCAGGATTTCTTTTAATAGAAATAATTACATCATCATCTTCAAAAACCATGCTTTGAATTTTTAAATTAGTAGTAAGAGAAGCCACCTGAACATCTTCTGCACTTCCTGTCACAACATTTTTTACAACAACCCAAATAATGCCAGCTGCTACAATCACTAATAAAATAATTATAAGAGTTGCAACAATGTTCGACAAACCTCTTTTGTTGTTTGGCTTCATAAAAACCTCTTTAACATATGATATTATAAAATAAAGACTTTAAATTATTTGTTTTTTTATAAAAAAACTCTTTATTAGTGAAACCTTTTTATACTTAATTTTATTCTTAAAATCAGAACTTAAAAATAAGAAAAAATAAAAAGAGGATAAATGGCAGAGGTTTTTACTCAAATTAGTTTTATTATAGTAATAGTGCTGATTATGTCTCTTCTAATGAGAATACTGCGCCAGCCACTTATCATAGGTTATATTATCTCTGGTATTATTCTTGGTCCTTATTTTTTAGGTGTTTTGCCAAAAGTTGAAGCTATTAATGCTTTTTCTGAAATAGGAATAGCTCTTCTGCTTTTCATTGTGGGATTGCATTTAACTCCAAAAGTCATTAAAGAGGTTGGAAAAATCTCTTTGCTTACAGGTTTAGGACAAATATTCTTCACAGCTTTCATTGGTTATTTTGTTGCAATTCTTCTTGGATTTGCTCCTTTAACCTCATTATATATTGCAGTTGCTTTGACATTCTCGTCAACTATTATTATTCTCAAACTTCTCTCAGATAAAGGGGATTTAGACAGTTTATACGGAAAAGTCTCTGTTGGATTCCTTCTTGTTCAGGATTTTGTTGCAATAATCGCTTTAGTTATTATATCATCACTTTCAACAGGAGAAAATTTCCTGGGCACAATTGGATTAACACTTCTGAAAGGAGGAATTCTAGTAGCAATTTTAGCACCAATCAGCATATATATTCTTCCTAAATTTCAGAAATTCCTTGCAAAATCACAAGAGTTTCTGTTTATTTTTTCAATAGCTTGGGGTTTGGGAATGGCTTCTTTATTTTATTTTGCAGGACTTTCAATTGAAGTCGGAGCTCTTCTTGCAGGTGTTTTGTTGTCTATTTCACCATATAATCTGGAAGTAAGTTCTAAACTTCGTCCGCTTAGAGATTTCTTTATGATTTCATTA
>VGKR01000019.1 GCA_016866915.1 Candidatus Pacearchaeota archaeon | reverse complement strand
AGGGTGTCGGAGTTCACGCATTAAAAGGTATCGTTAGCTGGGTTAAGAACGTCGCGAGACAGTTTGTATGATATCTACTAGGTGTGTCGTTGTCTGAGCGGAACGAACTCGTAGTACGAGAGGAACCGAGTTCGGATGCCTCTGGTGAGCAGTTGTTATATAGCAGGCTGCATAGCTACGCATTATGTGGATAAGAGCTGAATGCATCTAAGCTCGAAGCCATTCGCAAAACGAGACAACAAAGGCCGTTGTAAAAGACAACGTTGATAGAGTTGAGATGTAAGGCAGAAGCTTCGGCGACTGTTTCAGTCTACAACTACTAAAAGCCTCAATGATATTTTATCTTCGAAAAATGTGAATTTCTCTGCTTATTGATTTGTTGAAATTTTTCTAACCAACAGGTTTAAATACACTTAAAATCATCTTTTTTTGCTGTTAGAATAGTTCGACTTTAGAAATTAATTCTGATAGTGAATCGATGTAAGGAGGAATTTAATATAATGAAAGTTTACGTAGGTAATCTGCCTTTTAGTGTTGATAGCGCAAAAATGAAAGAGCTTTTTTCATCTTATGGTGAAATTGAAGAAGCTACAGTTATAAGCGACAAGTTTTCAGGCAGATCAAAAGGATTTGGTTTTGTTACCTTTAAAGACGATAAGAGCGCTGAAAAAGCAATCAAAGCAATGAATGACAAAGAAGTTGAAGGTAGAAAACTAAAAGTTAACGAAGCAAGACCCATGGAAGAAAGACCACCAAGAAGAGAAGGTGGAAGAAGCTTCGGCGGCGGTTCAAGAAGAAGATTCTAATTTAGAAATATTCTAATTGGGCCAAAATTGTTTGTTTTTATTTTATTTTTTATAAATTCTTTTTAATATATATTTTTTAAAAGATATATTGTGAAATATATTATAGATTAGTTGCTTGCTTTTGTTAAATAGGTAAATTTAAAAATAGATTAAAATTGAATTTTATGTAAGTCGGGTAGTTAACTTCGGAATCAGCTTTTAAATAAGCAAGAAATCAAAAATATGACTTCTGATTCTGCGGAAGGTCCGCCCACTTGCTGAAGAAAATATCTTCAGTACCATCGTAAGATAGAGTTACCTTTTGAAAAAAAGGTTGTCGCGAGATAAGGCTCTGTCACAGAAACGCCACAGCTTTCGCCTAGCGATGAAATTTGCATGGAGCGATTAAGCGAAAGATTTGATGAAACGGGCACCCTGACTAGTGAAAGGCTATAAGCTGCTTAGTTAAATGTTAACATGTTCGGTTTGTTTCAAGCTGAAAAAGCTAGAACTCGTCCAATTGTGGCTGAGTTAAAGAAACAACGAACAACAGAAGGTGGCCTATTCCCGACTTACAAACATTTTTTAGTGCAAAATTGCTGTTTTTAGAATGAAACTCAATAAAAAGAGCTTATTCTTCAAACTGATTATATTTTTTATTCTGTTATTTCTTATTTATTTTATAATTTCTGAAATTTTAAAATTCCAAAATAAATCTGAAGAAATTTGCATAGAAGAAAAAGCTTGTTTTGAAATTGAAATTGCCGATACAAGTGAGAAAAGAATATCTGGTTTGAGCAATAGGGAATTTCTTGAAGAAAATAAAGGCATGTTATTTGTTTTTCCAGAAGAGAGTGTGCCTGGATTTTGGATGAAAGATATGAAATTTCCCTTAGATATAATATGGATTAATAGAAATTTAGAGATAATTGGAATAGATAAAAATCAAATTCCTTGCGAAGAAAATGATTGTATTATTCTGTATCCTCCCTCAAATATTTTGTATGTTCTTGAGATAACTTCTGGATTGTCAGAAAAATATGGATTTGAAATAGGGAATAAGATAAGCCTTAATTAAATTCCTTCAGAAAGTCTTTTAAAACACCCCATATTATTTTTTATATAGAATTTGGGACCATAGCTCAGCGGGAGAGCACATGACTGAAGCTCATGGTGTCCTGGGTTCGACTCCCAGTGGTCCCATTTTTCAAAAACATTTATAAAACTGAAAATCGTAATTTCAATATAAATTCAAAGAGGGAATTAAATGACTGATAAAAAAAATCTTAATTCGATAAGTTATATTTTTGGAGTTTTAAGTGTGATTTTTGCTTTCTTTGTTCCAGGTGCAGGATTAGTTCTTGGAATAATTGGATTGATACAAAGCAATAAAATAAAATCCCAGAAAGCAAAAAGACTCAATATTATCGGAATTATACTAAGTGTGTTGTTCTTTATTCTAGAGCTTATTCTTTTTTCTAGCTCTTTGGGTGGAAATCTAAATTTATTTCCTTTAGCTTAAGATGAATAACAAAATGAATAAACTTTTGATTGGAAAGATTTTAGGAATTTTAAGTATAGTGGTCGCTATTATTTTTCCCTTTCTAAGTGGAGGATTGGGAGGAATTGTTTTGGGCACAATCGGATTGATAGAATTAAAGGACGAAAAAAAAGAAACAGCAAAAAAATTTAGAATTTTGAATATAATTGGAATTGTTCTTGGAGGAATTAATCTGATTTTAGTAATATTGTATGGAGGGATGTTGAATCTTTTCCCTTCTGTTTAAAATGAATCTTGCTTCCTTAAAATCAAGACGCGCGGCAATGGAAATGTCAGTTGGAACCATGGTTACTATAGTTTTACTAATGGTTGTTCTTGTTCTAGGAATTTTCCTTGTACAAAGAATTTTTAGATCTGGAACAAACGCAATTGATTCTATTGATGCAGAAGTTCAAAGTCAGATACAAAAATTATTTGCAGAAGAAGGAAGAAATGTCGCAATTTATCCAACATCAAGAGAGGTTACTCTGAAAAAGGGAGATACACCTAAAGGCTTTGCTTTTTCTGTAAAAAATACCGGTGTTGAAGAAGCTGAATTTACATATGTAACTAGTGCCATGGATGTTTCAAAATGTGGAACGAGTTTTACAAAAGAAATTGCAAATAGTTATCTTCTTGGAGGAGAAGGAAGTTTTAATCTCGGAGGAGGTAACACCCTTGATTTTCCTCGAATGGTTAGATTTGATATTCCTGAAACAGCACCTCCTTGCCCAATTGTTTATAATTTAGAAATTCGCAAGGATGGAGAGAGTTATTCTTCACCTGATATTTTAATAACAATAAAATAATTTTCTAAGAGAATAACTTAAATTTTTAAATCGCTTTTACTTGAATTATTTATGATAAGATTCTACAATACTTTAACAAGAAAAAAAGAGGTTTTCAAGCCATTAAAAGATAAGAAAATTGGAATTTATACCTGCGGTCCGACTGTTTATTGGTATCCCCATATTGGAAATTTAAGAAGTTATATTTTTCCTGATTTTTTAAAAAAAATTTTGATTTTTCAAGGATATTCTGTTAAGCATGTAATGAATGTTACAGACGTAGGACATTTAGTTTCAAATGCAGATGAAGGTGAGGATAAAATTGAGAAAACAGCTAAACGCGAAGGAAAGACAGCTAGAGAAATTTCTGAATTTTATTTTAATATTTTCAAGCAGGATTTGAAAAAATTAAATATTTCTGAGCCAGATGTCTGGACTAAAGCAACAGAATATATTAAAGAGCAGATAGAACTTATAAAAAAATTAGAAAAAAAAGGGTACACCTACAAAACATCTGATGGAATTTATTTTGATACTTCTAAATTTAGAAATTACGGAAAACTTGCAAAATTAGATGTTCAGGGGCTTAAAGCAGGAAAAAGAATAGCTATTGGGAAAAAAAAGAATAAAACAGATTTTGCTTTATGGAAATTTTCAGAGAAATCCGGAGAAAGACAACAGGAATGGGGTTCTCCTTGGGGAATTGGTTTTCCTGGTTGGCATATTGAATGTTCTGCAATGTCAATGAAGCATCTTGGAGAAACAATTGATATACATACAGGTGGAGAAGATCATATTTCAGTTCATCATTCAAATGAAATAGCTCAAAGCGAGGCTGCCACGGGAAAAACTTTTGTTAGATACTGGCTTCATGGAGCTTTTCTAAATTTTAAAGGAGAAAAAATTTCAAAATCAACAGGAGGATTGTATACTTTATCTGATCTTGAAAAAATGAATTACTCTCCAATGCATTTGAAATATTTTTATTTGTCTGCGCATTACCGAAAACCATTGAATTTTACATTGGAAAGTTTGAATGCTTCTAAAAATGCTTATGAAAAATTAAAAAATATTTTATTTGAACTAAGAAAATCTAAGCAAAAGATAAATAAAAAAAATATAGAACTTGCATATAAACAATTTCTTGAATTTTTAAATGATGATTTAAATGTTCCGCAGGCATTAAGCTATGTGTGGGATATTTTAAGAGAGAATCGATTAAATGATTCTGAAAAATATGAATTAGTTTTGAAATTTGACAAAGTATTCGGATTGAATTTAGATAAAGAAGAAAAAATCGAGATTTCTGCTGAAATTAAGAAACTTGCAGAAGAAAGAGAGAGAAAAAGAAAAGATAAAAAATTTCAAGAAGCTGATGAAATTCGAGAAAAAATTAATAAACTTGGTTTTGTTGTTGAGGATACAGAAAAAGGAATTGTTATAAAAAAGAGGTAAAAGAAAAATGTCTGAAAAAAAAATTGAGTGGTACCATGATTTTATTAATTTGAAACACAATCCAAAAAAAGATTTGAATGTTCTTTTTTATTTCGAGCCTGCAAAAGGCATAACAAAAGAGGATGCTGTTGGAAGAATAGCCTCTGAAAGTTCTGCAGGAACATGGACAACTCTTGCATATCGCCCAAAACTATTGCCGAAAACAAAGGCATATGCATATGAATATGATAAAAATTTTACGAAAATAGCATATCCTCAAATTATCTTTGAAGAAGGTTCAATTTCTGCTATGATGAGTGGATTCGGAGGTAATGTTTTTGGTATGAAAGCTGTAAAAAATCTTAAACTTCTTGATGCTGAATTTCCCAAAGAGATATTAAAATATTACGAGGGCCCAGTATATGGAAAAGATGTTATATCTAAAATTTTTAAGAGAAAAACCGGGCCCATAACATCTGTTGTTCCAAAACCAAAATTAGCTGCAACAGCAAGAGAGCATGCTGAAAAATATGGTATGCCTGTGTGGTTGGGGGGGATTGATTGTATAAAAGATGATGAGAATTTAACAAATCAGTCGTTTAATAGATTTGATGAGCGCGTAAAATTACTCGCAAAATATAGAGATAAGGCAGAGAAAATAACAGGAGAGATTAAAGAGGCTTTTATTAATGTGACTGCTCCGAATCTAAAAGAATTAGAAAAGAGAGTAAAAACAATTTCTGAACAAAATTTCAAATATTTCATGCTGGATGTAGTTGTTAGTGGTTTTACAGCTGTTCAAACAGCCACACAATTAGCTCGTGATTATAAAATGGCTATTCACGGACATAGAGCAATGCATGGAATGTTTACGAGAAATCCTAAACACGGAATGTCTATGTTATTTTTAGCTAAATTAATGCGAATGGCTGGAATTGATCAGTTCCATATTGGAACTGTTATTGGAAAACTTGAGGGTAAGAAAGAAGAAATAATGGCAATTAAAGACATGATAACTAGTTCTGAAGTTGATGAAATTAAAAAATTAAGAATGAAACAAAAATGGTATAATATTAAACCAATGCTTCCGGTTGCTTCGGGAGGATTGCATCCAGGTATTTTGCCAGATGTTCTGAATATTTACGGCACGACAGATTTGGTTTTACAAATTGGTGGAGGAACACTTGGACATCCTAAGGGTATAGAGGCTGGTGCCAAAGCAGTAATGCAATCAATTGAAGCATATAAGCAAAAGATAAATCTAAATGAATATGCAGAAAACCACAGAGAATTAAAAGAGGCTCTTCAAAAATGGGGGAGATTGAAACCTCAATAATTAAAGAACAATCTTTGTTCGCTTAGAATATAACATGAGATATCGAAGAGCTGTTTTTATCGTGACTTATGCAAGAACGAAAAAAGAAATTGAATATTTGATTCTCAAAAGAAAACTTCATTGGAGAGGATGGGAATTTCCAAAAGGTGCTGTAAAATTTTTAGAGAGCTCTAAACAAGCTGTCAGACGTGAGCTTAAAGAAGAAACAGGCCTTTCTTCCTTAAAAATAAACAAATTTGATTTTTCTGGAAAATATAATTATAAAAAAATTTATTCAGATCGCAGAAATTTTAAAGGTCAATCTTTTCAGCTTTATTCTGCAGAAGTAAAAAAGGAAAAAATTAAATTAGATAATCTTGAGCATTCAGATTATCAATGGGTTGGTTTTAAGGAAGCACTTAAAAAACTCACTTGGCCAAATCAAAAAAAATCTTTAAGAATTGTAAATTTCTGGATTATAAATGGCTAAAAAAATAAAGTATGTTAAAATTGAGGCCGAAAATAATTATGAATTTGGCTTTAAACTTGGAAAAGCTCTTTCTAGAAATATAAAAAGAAGGATAAGAAAAAATAAAAAAATATATCGAAGAAAAGGAATTTCTTATTCTCAGATGATGAAAGGTGCTAAGAAATTTATTCCCGCAATTAAGAAAAAATATCCTCTTTTATTAGAAGAATTGCGCGGAATGAGTGTTGGTTCAAAAGTTCCATTTGAAGATTTGCTAGTTATGCAATGTGAAGAAGAATTGCTGGATTTTTATGTTGAAAAATGCACCAGTCTTGCTGTAAAAACAAAAAATGGAGAAATATATCTGGGGCATAATGAAGATTGGTTAAAAGAATATCTAAATAATGGCATGGTTGTGGTTTCTGGAAGAATAGGAAAATTAAAGTTTCTATCTTTAACATATATGGGTGCTTTGGTTGGAGCTTCTTGTAGTTTGAATTATCACGGCTTAGCATTTACCGGAAATTCTTTGGATTTTAAGAGATTTAGATTTGGAATTCCGAGAAACTTTTCATTAAGAGCAATTTTAAGCACTAGAAATATAAAGGAAGCTGAAAAAATAATTGAAAGTAAAAAACAAAGTATAGCATCAAACACTCTTCTTGTTTTTAAAAATACAATGATGGAAGATATTGAAAGGCTTTGGATTAGTTACGATGTTTTCCATGGGCATAAGTGGATTGTTCATACAAATAATCCTCTTGTTAAATCTGAACAAAATAAATCTAACACAGATCCTGAATCTGTTAAAAGATGCAAAAGAGCGTATGAAATTCTTTCAAAAAAGAAAAGTGTTACAATAGAAACATTAAAAGAGGTGTTGAGAGATCATGAAACAGGGATATGCGGGCATTACCATAGAAAACATCCAACTTATGGAGTGACTATTGCATCAGCTATCATTAATCCAAGAGAGCAATGGATAGAAGTTTGCCACTCAAATCCCTGTAAACATCGATACATAAGATATAATTTAAAATGAAATTTCGTGAAATTTTTCTTGGAAAAAATAAAAGAATTCTTTTAGGAAAAGACAGGCATAGTAACGACGAATTAATGAAGGAATTCGAAGGTAAATCCAACATTATTTTGCATACAGAAACTCCAGGAAGTCCTTTTGGAGTAATTGATTTTCAAAAACCAACAAAGAAAGACATATACTTCTGTGGAATTTTTGTTGCGAGATTTAGCCAGAATTGGAGAGAAAATAAGCAAGACGTAAAGATTAATGTTTTTACTGGAAAAGACATAGCAAAAATTAGGGGGATGGAAATTGGAACCTGGAAAGTTAAAAAAGCGAAAAGAATTACTATAAAAAAGAGAGATCTTTTAAATGCAGATATTTTGATAAAGAAAAATGACGCAAAGTGAAGTGCAGATTGGAAAGAAAGGAATAACTGATAATTTTCTAGAAACTCTTAAAAGTCATTTTAAAAAACATTCTTCTGTCCGAATTAATGTTTTGAAAAGCGCGGGGCACACCAAAGAGAATATTAGGAATTACTCTGAAGAAATCCTTGAAAAACTTGGGAAAAAATATACTGCAAGAATTCTAGGTTTCATAATTTTCTTAAAAAAGTGGAGAAAAGAGATTAGATAAGACGTGTAAATGTTTATAAACTCCTTATGCTCTTCTTTTTTGGTTGACAGCTTTAAGCTGTTCTAATGCTGATTAAGCATGCCGAATTTGAAATGGAAAAAAATATTGATAAAAATCCAGTATATGAGGTTAATGCTCAAGAATATAATTTAAAATTAGCAGATGCTTTGA
>VGKR01000018.1 GCA_016866915.1 Candidatus Pacearchaeota archaeon | reverse complement strand
TTTGTTAAATAGATTCCTGCTTTCATTTTTTCAGGAAGAGAGACATTTATGGAAAAGAAACCATTTGTTACTGACTCTAATTGACTTAGAATTACAGACTCTCCCTCCACAATTGAAAATTCAATAAGACCATTTGCTTCTTTGCCTGTTTCTCTGATTACCTGTCCTTCAATTAGAAGATTATCCCCTGGAAAAAATTCAGAAGATTCAAAATTTGCCTCTATTGTCATTAAATTAGAAATTTTGAAATCATTAGTAAGGGCATAGGTTTCTCCAATATATGCTTTTATTTTACAGGAACCAGTAGTTGTTCCAATAACACTTTTTGTCAGAATAAGTGAAGCTTCCATTCTTTTTTCTTCTCCTGCAGCAAGACTAACTCCGTTTTTGAAGAAATTTATTTGAGCTGTTCCACAAAGAAGGTCAACATTAAAAATTCCAGTTATTGGAGATACTGTTTTTATTGTGACTGGAATTGAAATAACATCTCCAAGATTGTATGTTTCTTTTGGCTGAGAATTGATCATTATCTCTGCGGAAATAAGGGGAATAATCAAAAGAATTCCCAGTAAAAATATTATTTGCAGCCCTGCTTTTTTCATGCCGATTAAAGTCTAACATTATTTATAAATATTTATATGGAAATTCCGATTACTCCAGATAGTTTTAAAAGATGAAATAGCCTTAAAAAAACATGGATTTGAAATTACTTGAAGAAGATAATAGAAAATTAGTAGAGAAATTTGAAGCAGATGCTATGTCAAAATTAAAAGATTTGGAAAAAAATATTCTGAAAAATGAATCTGCAATTTTATTCTGAAAAACTAAATTCCTTAGACATTTTTAAGGAATTTAAAAAAGAAAATCCAAAAGCATATCTTTGTTCTGGATTTTTTACAATAGACAAAGAAGGAAAAGACAATCAGAAACATTTGGATTTTTATGTTCCTTCAACTAAAAAGATGTTTAGCTTTAGAATTGATGACTGCATTGAAAAAATTCCTGTTGAAAAGATTTCCAAAGGAATTCCGGAAAAAATAAAAGAAAACACGAATTTTAACTTTGAAGAAATAGAACAAAAAATTAATGTAGAGATTGAAAACCAGAAAATCAAAAATAAACTTCAAAAAATAATAATTTCTCTGCAAGCTTTGAAAGGAAAGAGTTTTCTTGTCTGCACAGTCTTTGTTTCAATGCTAGGACTTTTAAAAATTCACATAGACCTTGAGCAAAACAAAATAATTCTGTTTGAAAAGAAATCTATTTTTGATATGATGAAGAGGGTGAAGTAGATATCCTGATTTTTAATTTCTCCCTTTAAAACAGAAAAATTTATAAACAATTTAGGGAAGAAAGGAACAGAACTAAAAATTTACAATAATATGGAAAAAAATCACTATATTTTAGGATTTTCCAGAAGAAGAAGTGGAGCATTTGAGCACTCTTGGAGTCTTGCTAAAAATTTAAATAAAAGAGGCTATGAAACTAGATTTTATTCTAGTTGGTGGGATGGCATACCTCTTTCTGTCGATATTTTAACAGAACAAACCCGACCCTTGGAAGAAAATGAATTACAAAATCTAAACGGAATTCTTCATCTTCAAACTCATACCTGGGAATATAGGGGCTTTCTTGATAAAATTCTTGCAGGAAAAAAACAAACTTTAATTTACGGACTCCATGCAATTATTCCATATTTTTATCTTAAAGAAAAAGACAAAATACCTTTTTTAGAAGGAAAGCTGGAATCATCTCAATTGAACAGTTTAATTACTAATCTTTCTGAAAGGGAAAAAGCCCAATTAAGTGCTATGGAGAAATCAGATTATTTATTTACAATTTCAAAAAATCACAAAAGAGTTCTTGAATTATTAAATATCAAAAAAACCATTCATGTTTTCGAAAATGTTTCTGATTTTTATGATTTGCCTAGAGAGATGATTGAAAAAGCAGAAGAAGATGCAATAAAATTAAGAGAATCTTTTAGAAAAGAAAAAGTAATTCTTTATTGTGGAAGAATCTATCCAAAAAAAGGAGCTAATTGTCTTTTTGAATCTTTTAAAAAAATAAGAAAAAACTATCCTCCTTCTCAATTAATTCTTTTAGGCACAAAAGAAAAAATGAAAGAAGAAATGATGCAATATGGCTTAAATGAAAATATTCTAGATTCTGTGACTTTTGTACCCTGGATTGAAAAATTAGATGAAAATTCTGCTAAAAGTATGCTTAAATATTTTTTAGCTTCAGATGTTTTAATTCAGCCAATGATTACTCCTGAACTTTATTCTAAATCAGTTATTGATGCAATGACTGTTGGAATTCCTACGATTAGTTGTAAAAGTCCATATACAATTGGTTCTTCAGAGAATGCAGAAGCTGTGTTTAATTCATTTATAAAAATTCAAGAAAATCCTGAAAAAGTTCAAGAAGTTGTGAAAAGAGCTAGGCAAAAAGTAGCCTTAGAAAATACATGGGATTCTTATATTTCTCGATTAGAAAAAATTGTTTCTTAAAAAACGCCCCGACCGGGATTCGAACCCGGGTCACGGCCGGACTTCACGTAGTTTCGCGTTGTCGTTTGAATCAGAAATTCTTGCGAATTTCTTCAGCAATCGTTGGTTTGCACCATCGCTTGAAAGGGCCGCATTCTTGGCCTCTGAACTATCGGGGCTTCAACATCCGATAGAGCTTAGCAAAATTTTCATTTTAACTTGAACTATCGGGGCTCACTTCACTATACTTCGTTCACCCCATGTCGCCTAAGTGTAGTCGTCATAAGGCTAAGTGATTTAAGTAGAATGAGATTTTTAATTTTTAAAGCTTCTCTTTATAAGAAAAAGGCAGAATTATCTGTTTTTACTTTTTCTTTGATTTTTGAGATTTTTCTTCTGGAATGATTGCCCATGCAATAAGATATGCTATTAATCCAACACCAATAGATAAAATTGTCAAAATCGCCCAACCTAATCTTATAATTGTGGGATCAACATCTAAAAAATTCCCAAGTCCTGCACAGACACCACCAATCATTTTTTCTTTTGTGTTTCGATAAAGTTTTTTTCGAGCCATTTATATTTTAAATTTTAGATGTTTTTAAGCTTTTTGTGAAATCAACTAAAACTTAATTTATTTGATATGATTAATTTTATAAGTTACATTTTATTATATTAATAATGAAAAAAGAGTTAATTTGTTTTTTTGTTTTGGTTTTATTTTTTATTCCCATAATGATCTCAATGATTAGTGCTGCCGAAATTTATGCAGCAAGTTGCTCTTATGAAGATGTTTCTTCTGCTATTGATTTGGCGCAAATTGCAGATACAGTAAGAGTTCCAGCTGGAACCTGCACATGGAATAATCAATTAGTTATTAGAAAAGGAATTAATCTGATTGGGACAGGAATTGGCAACACAATTATTATAAGCAACTATGAGGGTACAGGTTGGGCAACACATACTTCTCGCTATCTTATAGTATATTGGCCGCAGCATCCAGCTAACAACGAACTCTTTAGATTATCAGGATTCACATTTGACTGTGATAGAAAAAGCGGAGGAATTTTTTTGGTCAATGGAAATGCAAATTATCCTATCAATAAAATTCGTATTGATCATACTCGAATAATTAATGCTTCTGGGCATAATCTCTGTCAACATGGTCCTGTTTACGGCGTTGCAGATAACAATGATTGGCAAGGTGGAACAATTGTCGGAATATTTTCATTAGATGCACAAATATGGAATAGTCATACATTTAACTTTGGAACTGCTGATAATTTTTATTTTGAAGATAATAATTTCACTGGAGGATCTGTGGTTAATTCTGGATGGGGCGGAAGATATGCATTTAGGTATAATGATATTACTCTCACAGCCCATTCGTTTCCTACTTTCGATGCTCATGGAAATATGGGTCCGGGTATGGGATATTCAATGATGGGTGTTGAGATATACGAGAATGTCATTCATGGCGGTTCATATATGTGTCGAACTGTAGATTTAAGAGGAGGGAGGTCTCTTGTATATAACAATAAGTTAATCAACACGGTTTCCGCCGGTGCGGTCATTCGAGAGGAATACGACGATGCTGGCAATCCTCCCACTCATGCCTTAGATGGTCAACCTCAACACATTTGGGATACCTATTATTTTGGAAATACGCGAAACAATATCAGAATGCCATTTGATTCTGTTGGTACTTTTGATTATGGATCAAGAGACTGTGGAGAGTGGGAAAATCAAGGTTGCCATGAAGGTCGAGTGCCAACCCATAACATTCATTTTTGGCAGCAAGAGGCAACTTTTGATGGTTCTTCTGGTGTTGGCGCGGGTTTGATTTCACAACGACCAGCTACTTGCACTACTGAAGGTGTTGCTTGGTGGGCTACAGATGAGGAAAAGCTTTATCGCTGTAAAAATGGAGCTTGGAAGCTTTATTATGTTCCATATCCCTATCCTCATCCATTGAGATTAGGGGATTCTGAAGAAATAGACTTGGGAGAAATAATTCCAGAACCAGACCCTCCACAACCAACACTTGATGTAGTAACAATTCAAGACATGCTTGGCGCATATCAGCAATACAAAAGAAATGAAGTCACACTTGCTTATTTTCTTGATAAATTAAGAAAATGGATTGTCTTTTGGTAGTTTCAGTTATTTTTTACTAATTTAATAAATGAGCCTGCTCGGATTTGAACCGAGGACCCCTGCCTCTCTTAGATAAAAATAATCCAGGAGATATTCAATTCTTGTGAATTGTTTTCTTATAAGAGCAGTGCTCTGGACCAGGCTGAGCTACAGGCTCATTTTATTCGCCTTCACTCGTTTCCTTCATTCTTTTGGAATTGTGGAAAGAGCTACAGGCTCACAATCAATTTAATTGTTTTAGGTATATTTAAAATTTATCTAGAACAGGCCCTAATCAGTTTTTTGTTGGAAATAAGGCTTTTAGCATTTTTCTTAAATTATCATCAAGAAAACAAATATCTTCTGCAGCAACTTTTTCTATAAATTTTGTTAAAGCACCGCGACCAGAGAACCCGGTTTCATCTGCTTTTTGCATTAACTTCTTTTTTGTTTCAAAATTGAGATATATTTTAATTGGTTGCTTCATTTTCCCCTTTTTTTGCTTAAGTTTTTCTAAAAAATTAGCGCATATTCCCAAAGCCCCTAATTTTTTCTGATAAATTAAGGATTTTTGCTTTTATAAATTTTACTTACGCGCATTTTTTGAAAATTTTATCGTCGAGAAAATTAATTATCGTTTTTACCGTACGCCTAAAAAATGTAAGATAATTGGAAAAAAGAAAAAATGCTAAAAGGCCCAAATAAAGCGCATTTAGGCCCTATTAAGTTCCTAACGTTTATGATTTATTTTTGCTATTTATTTCTATGTCAGGTAGCGTATGGTATATTTCATTTAGTAAGGAAAAGATTGAATTCAAAAAATATCCGGCAAAGAAAAAAATTAACAAAAAAATAAATAAAAATTATTCTAAAAAATTATTAATTAATCTTTTTTTAACATTTAATTTGTTAATTCTTTTAGCATTTATTTCTTCAGCTGAAATAAACGACACGTTTCATTTGAATATTCAAACAACATATCCAAACGGAACAATTGAAACAGGAACCTTTACTTTTGCATTTAATATAACTTCTAATTCGAATGCAAGTTGTGTAGGGCCGATTGTGTATAATCATTCTGTTCAAGAAACTACAGATACTAGAGGGATTGTTTCGCTTTATCTTCCGCAGATTGGTTCGAATGGAGGAAATCTTAGTTCTTTAGATTATGATATTCAATATTATCTTTGTTATTATCGAAACGGAACTTTGAAAGATTTCACTCAACTTGGAAGAGTTCCATATGCATTTAGAGCCACTCAAGTTAATCTTAGTGAGATAATTATTGATTCTAATTTAACTCTTGGTGATTTTAATGTCAGTGCTGGTTCTGGTTTTTTTAATTTCTTAGGAAGTCTTGTGAATAGAATTACAAGAATCTTTGTTCAAGATATTGATATCTCTGGAGATGCCATTATAACTGGAAATCTTAGTGTTGGAACAGATATACTGTTTGTTGATTCTGGAAGCAATTTGATTGGAATTGGAACAGTTACACCGCAGAATATTCTAAATGTTATTGGAGATATTAATGCAACCACTACAGTATATGCAGGTGAATTTTCAGGACCAATAAACTGGACAAATCTTCAGAATTATCCTGCAAGTTGTGGTGCTGGACAAGCTGTTCAGGTTATTGGAGATACTTTAACTTGTGTTGATGTAGAAAATGCAACAACATTAGATGGATATCCTGCCAGTTTTTTCATGCCATTAAATGCAAGTGTCTATGGAAATTTTGACTTTAATGATGGATGGACAGGAGGAGGTTTAAGTATTGTTGATGGGAATATTTTCGCACAAACACTTTATGTTTACAATATTACAAGCCTAGATGTTTCAAATCTAAACCTAAATGGAAGTTTATTTCCACAGGAGGGATTTGATAATACGTTTGACATTGGTGCTGCTGATAAGAGATGGAGGGACTTATATGTTGGAAGAGATGCAGATATTGCAAGGGATTTGGATGTCGGGGGAGACATAAATGTAACAGGTAATGTCACAGCTTCTTGGTTTAAGGGAATATTTAATTGGGTTGTTGGAACCGCTTCACAGATTTATTTGACTTTTAATGGAACGCAATTGAATTTTAATGAAACTGCATTGAATACTACAATTGATACGAGAATATCAGATGCGAGCGGAACACTTCATGTCAATATTTCTGATTATTGGAATACGGGAGATATGGGAGCATTAAGAAATATTTCAGAAATTTATGGAAGTTGGTTGAATAATGATTTAGCTTGGATAAATTTTACTGAAGGTGATGGCAGATATATTCTTTTGACAGAAGAATCAAATCTCAATGTGAACAAAAGTGAATGGTGGAGTACAGCAGAAGGTGATTTAGATAATGTTGATGATATTTTAGGTTCATGGCTTACAAATGATCTCGCTTGGATTAACTTTACAGATGGAGATGGTAGATATCTTTTGATAACAGATGAATCTAATTTGAATGTAAATGCTTCTGATTACTGGATAACAGATGAAGGTGTGAAGAAAAATGTTGCGGATATTCTTGGAAGTGAAATTACAAATGACCTTAATTGGTTGAATGAAACAACACTAGCTGCAGCAGAAACAGATCCCTATTGGACAGGAAATCAATCAAATTATTTCAATACAACTCAAATACTTGCATTTGGATATTACAATGCAACTGATTTTGTGATAACAGATTATTTCACAAAAACAGAAATTCTTGGATTTGGATATTACAATGAAACAGATTTCAATATAACGGATTATTTCACAAAAACAGAGGTTCTCGCGTTTAATTATTACAACGCATCTGATTTTAATATAAGTGATTATGTAGATAGATTAGAATTATTAGGTTATAATTACTACAATGCAACTGATTTTAATATAACTGACTATTTCACAAAATCAGAGGTTCTTGGATTTGGATATTATAACTTAACTGATTTCAATATAAGTGATTATTTTACAGGAGCCCAAATTTTAGGCTTTGATTATTATAATAATACTAATTTTCCATACACGCATTTAAGCAACTTCACTGATGACATACTTTGGACTTCTGAGTTTAATGCAACAGCGGATGCACGATATGTTGAAGTTGCAGGAGATACTATGACAGGTAGCCTAGCAATAAATGCAAATCTTAGTGTTGGAACAGATGTTTTGTTTGTGGATTCAAATAGCGATCTTGTTGGAATTGGAACTGTTTCACCTCAAAATAAATTAAATGTTTTGGGTGATATTAATGCAACAACCACAATTTATGCAGGTGAATTTTCAGGACCAATGAACTGGACAAATCTTCAGAATTATCCTGTGGGTTGTGGTACTGGACAAGCTGTCCAGGTTATTGGAGATACTTTAACCTGTGTTGATGTGGAAAACGCAACAACATTAGATGGATATCCTGCAAGTTTCTTCATGCCATTAAATACAAGTGTCTATGGAAACTTTGATTTTAATGATGGATGGACACAAGGTGGTTTAAGTATTGTTGATGGGAATATTTACGCTCAAACACTTTATGTTTACAATATTACAAGCTTGAATGTATCTCATCTAAACATAAATGGAAGCTTATTTCCTCAAGAAGGATTTGACAATCAATTTGACATTGGTGCTGATGACAGGAGATGGAGGGATTTGTATATTGGAAGAGATGCTGACATTGCAAGAAATTTAGATGTTGGCGGAGATGTAAATGTAACTGGAAATGTCACAGCTTCCTGGTTCAAAGGAATTTTCAATTGGATTGTTGGAGCAGCCTCACAAATTTATTTAGTATTTAATGGAACACAACTTGATTTCAATGAAACTGCGCTGAATCAGACAATTGACATAAGAATATCAGATTCAAGCGGAGCACTTTCTGTAAATATGTCGAATTATTGGAACACAGGTGATAGAGGTGCATTGAGAAATATTTCACAGATTTATGGAAGCTGGATTACAAATGACTTAGCTTGGATAAATATTACAGAGGGAGACGATAGATATATTCTTTTAACAGAAGAATCAAATTTGAATGTAAATAGAAGCGAATGGTGGAGAACTCTTGAAGGTGATTTGGATAATGTTGCTGATATTCTTGGCAGTTGGCTTACAAATGACCTGGCTTGGATAAATTTCACGCAAGGTGATGGAAGATATATTTTGATAACAGATGAGTCAAATTTGAATGTAAATGCTTCTGATTATTGGGTAACAGAAGAAGGTGTGAAGAAAAATGTTGCGGATATTCTTGGAAGCGAGATAACAAATGACTTGGGATGGATAAATATTACTCAAGGTGATGGAAGATATCTTCAGTTGACAGGAGGAACTCTTAGCGGAATTCTGAATATGTCTGGAAACAGAATAATTTCTTTAGCAAATGCAACTGACTTGCAAGATGCTGTGACATTAAGCCAACTTCAGGCTGTGAATGCATCTGCAACAGCACCTGAAATCGATCCAATATGGACATCTGAAAAAGGAAATTATTCAACAACAGCTGAAATTTTGGCATTTGGATATTACAATGCAACAAACTTTGTGATTACAGATTATTTCACAAAAACAGAAATACTTGGATTTGGATATTACAATGCAACTAATTTTAATATAACAGATTACTTCACAAGCTCTGAAATTTTGGCATTTAATTATTACAATGCATCTCATTTCAACATTAGCGATTATGTGGGTCGGCTTGAACTTTTAGGTTATAATTACTATAATGCTTCTGACTTCAATATATCTGATTATTACACAAAATTAGAAGTTTACAATAAAACAGAAATAGACAGCATGGGTTTCTTGGATGAAGAAGTTGATCCATATTGGACTGGAAATCAATCTTTTTATTTTAATAAAACAGACATTCTTGGATTTGCTTATTACAATCTAACTGCTTTCAATATAAGTGATTATTATTTGAAAACAAATCCTTTTGGTTTTTGGAATGACACCTATGCAACTTTTAACAAAACCTATGCAGATACTTTGTATTATGGAATTACTAATCCATATGCATATGTAAACATCACAACAGCATCTAATCTTAATTATCGAATTTTATCTCATTGGAATAACATCACAGCACGCCCAACTCATTTAAGCAATTTCACAGATGATATTTTATGGACTTCAATCTTCAATGCAACAGGTGATTCAAGATGGCTTACTTCTTTCACTGAAGTTGATCCATATTGGGCTGGAAATTATTCCACATTCTTGACACACATAACATGGGCTCAAGCAACAAATGGAACTTTAGCA
>VGKR01000017.1 GCA_016866915.1 Candidatus Pacearchaeota archaeon | reverse complement strand
AATTACCGGCCCAGAAGGAGAAATTGACAAAGAATTTCGCATCGGCAAGTTAGATCTTAAGAAAAAGGAAAATAAGATAATTCTCGGATATAAAAAAACAACTAAGAAAGAAAAAAAATTGATAAACACATTTATTGCTCATTTGAAGAACATGATTAGGGGTGTGCAAAAAAAATTTGAATATGAATTAAAAATATGCTTCAGTCATTTTCCAATCACCGTAGAAATTCGCGGAAGAGATGTTGCAATTAAAAATTTTCTTGGAGAAAGTGTCGCAAGAAAAATGAAAATTCTAGAAGGAGTTGAAGTTAAAATTGAAAAAGATATTGTAAGGGTGTCCTCTGTAGATAAAGAGCTTGCTGGCCAAACAGCTGCTAATTTCGAAGCTGCAACTAAAATAAGAAAAAGGGATAAAAGAGTTTTTCAGGATGGAATTTTTATGATAAATAAAGCAGGAAAGGAGATATAATGGCCAAATTTTTAAGAAGAGTTTGGGGAAATTATTCAAAACTTGGAAGAAGGAGGAAGAAAAAACAAATTTGGAGAAGACCTCGGGGAAGAGATAATAAGATGAGAGAAAAAAGAAGGGGATATCCTTCAATTGTGAGTATTGGATATCGAAAGAAAAGCACCGAAAGAAAGAATATAATAGTCATAAGAAATATTCGAGAGCTGGAAAAATGTTCAAAGAAAGATTATTTGATTTTGGGAAATGTCGGAAAAAAGAAAAAGATTGAGATATTAAAAAAAGCCCAAGAAAAAAGAATTCAGATTTTCAATGTTAATGTTAAGGAATTTTTAGAAAAACAGGAAAAAATATCAAAAAATAAAATTGAGCAAAAAGAAGAAAAATCTAAAAATAAAAAAACAGAAAAAAGTCACGGAGAAAATAAAAAATGAATTTAGCTAAAAAGAAAGAACTTGCAATGAGAACATTCGGTGTTGGAAGAAATAGAATCTTCTTTGTTAAATCCCGTTTTGATGAGATCAAAGAAGCAATTACAAAGCAGGATATGAGAGATTTGCAAAAAGATGGAGCAATTATAATAAAAGAAATCAAAGGAAGAAAAACACTTATAAGAAAAAAAAGAAAAAAGGGCGCAGGAAATGTTAGAAAGAAAGTGGGAAAAAGAAAAAAAGAGTATGTAATTTTAACTAGAAAATTAAGAAAATATGTTAATGAATTAAAAAGTCAGGGAAAAATATCAAAAGAAATTTCAGAAGAATTGAGAAAAAAAATAAGAAATCGAGTTTTTAGGAGTAAAAATCATCTTAGAGGCTATCTAGCAGGAGTAAAAAAATGAAAATTAAAAGAAGAAGGAGAGAAAGAAAAACAGATTATCTAAAAAGAAGAAATCTACTTAAAAGCGGAGTTCCAAGGATTGTTTTTAGAAAAACAAATCGATATATTATCGGACAATATGTGATAAGTAAAGAGGCGCAAGATTTTGTTAAAGAAGGGATTAGTTCAAAAATTCTTCTTAATCATTTCTGGCCCAAAGAATTTGAAAATAGTCTTAAATCAATTCCAGCTTCTTATCTTACTGGTTTGTTATTAGGAAAAAGAATTATTGAGAAAAAATTGAAAATTCCAATTATAGATGCGGGAATGATTAGAAAAATATCCAAAAATCGATTCTTTGCTTTCTTAAAAGGACTAAAAGACGCGGGAATTGCAATAAAATGTGAAGATAAATTCTTTCCTGAAGAGAATCGAATAAAAGGAAAGCATCTAAAAAAAGATTTTTCGAAAATATTTGAAGAAATTAAATCTAAAATAATTGCAAAATGAAAGAAAACAAAAAACCCGAAAAAGAATTGGACATTGAAAAAGTAAAGAGCACGCTTGATGAAAAAGAAATTATTGAAAAAGCAGAAATTGAGGTTGAAAAAGAAAGAAAGAGTGAAAAAGAATTGCTGCTTGAAAAAACAAAAAAAGAAGCAATTGCTGCTTGGGAACCGAAAACTAAACTTGGAGAATTAGTTAAAAACGGAAAAATTAGAAATATAGACGAAATTTTGAATAATAATAAAAAAATTCTTGAAGAAGAAATTGTGGATTCTTTGCTTGAACTTAAAACAGATTTAATTTTGATTGGACAGGCAAAAGGAAAATTCGGAGGAGGAAAAAGAAGGGCTTGGCGTCAGACTCAGAAAAAAACCAAAGAAGGAAATGTTCCTACTTTCTCAAGCATGGCTGTAATTGGTGATGAAAACGGACATGTTGGAATTGGGATTGGAAAAGCAAAAGAGACTCTTCCTGCAAGAGATAAGGCTTTAAGACAGGCTAAATTAAATATTATAAAAGTTAAAAGAGCTTGCTCGAGTTTTGATTGTGTTTGCTCTGAGCTACATACAGTACCCTTAAAGATTTTCGGAAAAGAAGGAAGTGTAAGAGTTACATTAATTCCAGCACCTCAAGGAACAGGACTTGTTGTGGGAAATGAAATGAAAAAAATATTGAAACTTGCTGGAATAAAAGATGTTTATAGCAAAACCTTTGGAAAAAGAAGAACAACTTTTAATCTTATAAAAGCATGCTTTAATGCACTAAAGAAAACAAATACCACTAAATAAAATGATATGCATAATAAGAATTCGAGGACAAGTAAACTTAGATTCAAAGACAAAAAATACCCTAGATAGATTGAGATTAAGAAGAAAATATTCTTGTGTAGTTCTTTTTCCAACAAAAGAATTAGAAGGTAGAATAAAAAAAGTTAGAAATTTTGTTGCTTTTGGAAAAATAAGAAAAGAGGTTTTTGAAAAATTAATTGAAAAAAGAGGGCAGATTCTGGATAAAAACAAAAAAATCCAAATTGAGTCTAAAAAAGTTATTGAAAGTCTTGAAAAAGGAAAGAAATATGAAGATTTTAATTTAAAGCCCTTTTTTAGATTGCATCCTCCTAGAAAAGGGATAAACAGTAAATTGCACTTTCCAAAAGGAGTTTTGGGCGATAATAAAGAAAAAATAAATGAATTAGTTGAAAGGATGTTGTAAAATGTCTCTCAAAAAAACTCACAAAAGAAAAAAGAAGATAAGAATGCGGGGAGGTTCAACTCATGGAGGCGGTGCTAGAAAAAAAAGGAAAAAATCAGGACATAAGGGGGGAGTTGGAATGGCTGGTTCTGGAAAAAGAGCAGACCATAAAAAAACATTAATAACAAAATTATACGGACATTCTTATTTTGGAAAACAAGGAATTACAAGTAAAAAAACAAAAAAAGATAAAAGAAAAAGAATAAATATTAATGATATTGAATTAAATATTGAAAGATATGTTAAAAGAGGATTAGCAAAAAAAATCAAAGAGGGTTGGGAGATAGATTTGAGTAATTATAAGATTTTAGGAGAAGGAGAAACAAAAAACAAATTATTCATTAAAGCAGAATATGCTTCTGCTAGCGCTATAGAGAAGATAAAAAAAGCAGGTGGAGAAATTAGGATTTTGAAAAAAGATAAATCCGAATCTCTGAAAGAATAAGATTTAATATTCAAAATGGTAGATTTAAGGAAGATATTTAATTACATTCCGGAAGTAAAAAAGCCTGATGAAAAAAAACTTGGCTTTAATGAAAAAGCAAAATGGACTCTGATAATTTTAGTTGCATTTTTTGTTCTCGCTAATATTCCTCTTTTTGGACTTTCTATAAATGCATTAACCCAGTTTGAGTTTTTAGCTGTTGTTCTTGCAACTGATTTTGGAAGCCTTATTTCACTGGGAATTGGTCCAATAGTAATGGCCTCTATTATTCTGCAGCTTCTTACTGGTTCAAAGATAATTAATATTGATACAACTACTGAAGAAGGAAGGAAGTTTTTCCAGGGAATTCAAAAACTTCTTGTTTTCTTTTTTATTATTTTAGAAGCTCTTATTTTTGTTTTAATGCAGGGACTTCAGGCAATGCCTGGATTTACAGGTATTCTGATATTGCAATTGATTCTTGGAGGAATTGCAATTTATTACATGGCTGAGGTGTCTGATAAATGGGGATTTGGTTCTGGAATCAGCTTATTCATCGCAGCAGGTGTTTCCCGAACTCTCATAACAAGTGCATTTCAATTTATAGATTCGCAAGGAAGAAATTGCTTACTGAGTTTCAAAACAGTTGCGTGTACTGGAAAGGTTTTTGTTTTAATACAATCTTTAGTGAATCAGTATCCTACAGAACTTTTAGTTGCTGCTACTGCAATTTTAGCTACTGTTTTAATCTTCTTAGCTGTTGTTTGGGCGCAGTCTCTTAAAGTTGAAATTCCTCTATCATTTGGCAAAATTAGAGGCTATGGAATTAAATGGCCTTTATCTTTCTTTTATACTTCTGTTATTCCTGTTATTTTAACAGCTGCATTAATAGCGAATTTTCAGTTGTTTGGAGGAATTATTGACAATGCATCTGCTCCTTGTTTTGCTGCAGAAGGAATTTGCACAGGAACAGCTAAATTTGCATCTTATTTCACATTTCTCGGTAAATTTATTAATGGACAAGCTGTTTCAGGATTAGCTTTCTGGGTTGGCTCGACAAATCTTATAGAATTAACTATTCGCGGAGGAATTTTGCCGATATATTTCTTGCAAGGATTAACTCATATTTTATTCTTCATGTTCTTTTCTACTATATTCGCTATTTTCTGGGTTAAAACATCTGGAATGGATTCAAAATCTCAGGCTCATAAGATTATTTCTTCTGGATTACAGGTTTCTGGATTTAGACAAGATGAAAGAATTCTTGAAAGTATTTTGGATAGATATATAATGCCTTTAACTGTTATGGGTGGTCTTGCAATTGGTTTGCTTGCTGCTATGACAAATCTTCTTGGTGCTTTGGTTTCTGGAACAGCAATTCTATTGGGAATAATGATTCTATTCCAATTTTATCAAAACATTGTTCAGCAACATCAAATGGATATGTCTCCTGCAATGAGAAAATTAGTAAAAGCTTAATAAAATTAAAACTTTAAATTTAAAAACAAAGTTTTCTTTGTTTCGATTATAAGGAAAAAGGAGAAAAACGCATGAATAAACTAAAATCAAAGATTTGGTATAATCCATTTAAAAATGAATAAACTAAAATTAGGAATTTTGTATAATTCCCTTAACAAGTTAAGATGAATAAAGAAGGAAGTTTTAGGGGAATTTTTATTGTAATGTTTGTTTCTGTAATGATTGCTCTATTTTGGGAAAGTTTTCCTGTTATAAAAAATTTTGTTCACATAATTCTTGATCCTACAGCAGGTGTGCTTCTTCAAGGAAATCTTCTTGTTGGTATGTTTTTCATTATTTTGGTTATTTCGCTTATTATGACACTTGCTCAAAAATATCTAACAGATCAAAAAACACTTAGAGAAATGAAGAAAGAGCAAAAAGAACTTCAGGAAGAAATGAAGAAAGTGAAAGAACATCCAGAAAAACTTATGGAGCTTCAAAAGAAACAGTTTGAATTTCTTCCAAAGATGATGAAAGTGAGTATGCGGTCAATTGTTTACACTGCAATTCCTCTGATTTTATTTTTTAGATGGTTTATGGATTTCTTCAGTGCATTAGGAGATCCTAAATTCTTTGGTTTTTTGAGTTGGTTTTGGTTTTATCTTTTAGGAACACTAATTTTAGGTTCTATTCTCAGAAAAATTATGAATGTTGTATAAAATTTAAAATATTAATTAAGCGCCAGGTAATTTAAATGGAAAAAAATTCACAAGAACTTTTATTTAAAATCAGCATGTTTGAGCAGCATATTGAGAATCTTCGGCAGCAACTTTCAGCTGTGAAAGAAAGTTTAGTTTATTTAGAATCACTTAATTTAGGATTGAATGATATAAAAGATTCAAAAGGAAAAGAGATTCTTGCTTCTATTGGCAAGGGAATTTTTGTGAAAGCCCAGCTTATTTCAGAAGAGCTTATTCTTGATGTTGGAGGAAAGAATTTTGTAAAAAAAGATATTCCTGAAACAAAAAAGATTATAGGAGAGCAGATTAAAAAACTTCAAGAAATTAAAAAAGAATTAGAAGAAAAACTTGAAGAAATTAACAAAGAAATGATAAGTCTTCTTCTTTCAGCAAGAGAAAATAAAGAAAAATAATTTAGACTAGGGGGATTTTATTGAACTTATCTATTTTATCTAAAAAATTTCCATATTTCATTAAACCAAATTCTGTTATTATTCCAGTAAGATATTTTTTATCAACAAATTCAAAAGCTGGATTTTTTATTTTTATATTCCTTGGAGCCTTATCCCAAATTTCATTTAATGCTCTTTGCTCAATCTTAATTTTTTTTCTTGTGAATTTCCAGGAATCTGCGACAATATAAAGTAGTATTTTTTTCTGCTTTGCCAGATTTGCAATGGTTTCAGAACCAATTTTATTTATTATTCCTTTTGGAGTTAAAGCATCTGCTCCTAAAAATATTCTATTTACCTTTTTTGTTCTCTGTTTTTTTGACAAAGCAACACATACCGCTGAATCAACAAACAAAGTCACTTTTATTCCTGCTTTCCTAAGTATTTTTGCTGTTTTTCTTCCTTGAAATAATGGGCGGGTTTCTGTTAGATAAACTTCAAATATTTTTCCCTTTTTTCTTGCATTAATTAAAGCATTGGAAACATTTGTAGAATGGCAATGTGTAAAGATTATAGAGTTTCTTTTTATTAGAGGAAAAAGATATTTATTTATTCTTTCTTGAGTTTTATCGAAATGAGTAAGAATTTTAGAGTAAGGATATTTATCTGCGAGATTTAAGACATTTTCCATCATAGGTTCTGTTGGACGAGAATTCAAAAGAATTCTTTTTGCTTTGAGTGTTGGATTTAAGGAGTATGCTTTCAGAGCTGCTTTTGCGATATTTCTTGCTCCCTGAATTTTAATTCTCTTTATATCTTCTACAGTTTTATTAAAAATTCTTAAATTTTTTTTGATAGAACTAACTTTTGAAGAATTTCCTCTTTTATTCATGGGAGGAATAAAGCAAGAAAGTTTAAAAATTCTCTTTTTTTCTTCTCTCTATGCTTGAAAGTATGATTAATCCAAGAAGAGTTGAAAAAGGTCCTTGGAAAATGTTTTTTATCGGACTTATTTATGGCTCTCTTTCTCTTTTGTTTGCCAAATGGTTTTTTGCGAGTGATGTGGTTCTTTCGCAATATTCTGGAATGATAGTGGTTTTGTTTTGTGTTATGTTTTCTCTTCCATTCATGTATTTCATTATAAAAAAAGAAGAAGCAGAAGATGAGCAGGTTTTTGGTTTTATGCATGTATGGAAAGCTCATAAAGATGCTATTTTTGCGTTTATGTGGCTTTTTCTTGGTTTTATTTTAGCTTTCTCGTTCTGGTATATTCTTCTTTCAGATTCAAGTTTGTTTAATGCGCAAATAGAAACATATTGCAGAATAAACAGTCCTGGAAATCTTGAAGCATGTGTAGATAGATATGATTTTTCTAAAACAGATATATCTTCTGGCGTTACGGGGGCTGTAACAAAAGAGATAAGACTTCTTTCTATTATTTCAAATAATGTTTATGTTATGATATTTACTTTATTATTATCTTTAATTTTTGGTGCAGGAGCTATATTTGTTCTTGCGTGGAATGCAAGTGTTATTGCTGCTGCAATAGCTATTTTTACACAACATCAGATAAAAGAAATACCCTTGGGAGTAGCTAGATATATGATTCACGGTTTTCCTGAAATTGCGGCTTATTTCATAACAGCTCTTGCAGGCGGAATTTTTGGTGTGTGTGTTTTAAAGCATGGAATTCAAGGTAAAAGATTTCTTCATGTTTTTGAAAACATTGTTCTTTTGTTGTTTATTGCTTTAGTTATAATCTTCGTAGCTGCACTTATAGAAGTTTATTTCACTCCTCTGTTATTTATATGAAATTCGTTTCTATAAGATTTAAAAATAAAATATTCTTGTTATTTCTATGAGTATCGTATTGCTTTTCTCTTTGATTATCAGTTTTACTTTAACATTTATCACAATTCCCTTCTGGATAAGAAAAGCAAGCAAAGCAGGGCTTGTTTGGGAAGATATGAATAAATCCAAGAAATTGAAGAATGTTGCTGGTTCAGGCGGAATTGTTGTTGTTATGGCTTTTGCAATTGGTATCTTGTATTATATTGCTACAAGAACTTTTTTCTTCAGAGAACCTACAATAAGTCTTGAAATCTTTGCGCTTCTTAGTGTAGTGTTATTATTTACAATGATTGGAATTGTTGATGATTTATTTGGTTGGAAAAATAAGGGGCTTTCAAGAAGAACCCGGCTTTTGCTTGCATTTGTTGCATCTATTCCTCTTGTTGTTATAAATGCTGGAGGTTCTGTTATTCATCTTCCTCTTATTGGGGCTATTAATTTAGGACTTTTATATCCCCTAGTTTTAATTCCTCTTGGAGTTGTCGGAGCTGCAACAACTTATAATTTTTTAGCAGGTTATAATGGATTAGAAACAGGGCAAGGTATTTTGATTATAGGATTTTTATCTCTTGTTGCATATATAACCGGAACTCTCTGGTTAGGACTTGTTGGATTAACAATGGTTGCTGCATTAGTGGGTTTTCTTTTTTATAACAAATTCCCTGCGAAAATTTTTCCAGGTGATTCTTTAACCTGGGCTATTGGAGCTTTAATAGCTGGAATGGCAATTTTAGGAAATTTTGAGAGAATTGCCATATTTGTCTTTATTCCATATATAATTGAAGTTGGATTAAAATTAAGAGGAAAATTAGAAAAACAATCTTTCGGAAAACCGAATAAAGATAATAGTCTTGAACTTCCTTATTCAAAAATATATGGATTAGAGCATTTAGCTATTTATGTGCTAAAGAGAATAAAATCTAGCAAGAAAGTTTATGAAAAAGATGTTGTTTATCTGATTCATGGATTTCAAATATTTATAATAATTCTTGCATGTCTTATCTTTTTATGATTAATAAAGGTTTTAAACTGTTTTTTCCTTGCAAATTAGATAATAAAAAATAACATGGCAAAAGATACAATCACAATCAATGCTCAGAGTTTAGAGTCTATTAAGAAGTATTTTTTAAAAAATAAGTTTGTGCTGGTCTTTAATTTGCTTGCTTTGATTTCGATTATTATCTGGCTTTTGAATATTCTTGAGCTTTCTTCAAAAATGGGTTTTTTAACTTCAATTGTAACTCTCTTTTCTTCTGGATTATGGCTGTTTTCCGGAATAGTTTTTATTGTATCAGGAGTACTTGCTTATTTTGAAAAATGGAAATTAATGTTTCTTCCTATTATTTTATGGCTTCTGATTACTACCGCGATAGTAAGGACATCTAATATACCAAATTTAGTTAATGCAGCTACAGGAGAACCTGTTTTAGGTCCTGATCTTGATCCTTTTCTTTTTCTAAGAAATGCTTATGAAATTGTTGAAGGAAAAAATATTGGAAAGACAGATATGATGAGATATGCTCCCTTAGGTACTAGCAGTTACATTCATAGCAGTCTCATGCCTTGGGCAATTGTTGGGATTTACAAGAGTATGAATCTTTTTGGAGAATATTCTGTTACTCAAGCTGGAATAATTGCTCCTGTTATTTTCTTTTTAATTTCTATTGTTGGATTTTTCTTTTTTGTTTATGTTTTATTTTCATTTAAATTATCAGAGAAAAAAGCATTAATTGGTGCAATTCTAGCTAGTTTTCTTTATGCTTTTGTTCCAACTATGCTTCATAGAACAGCTGCAGGTATTCCTGAATTAGAAAGCCTGGGTATGGTTTGGTTCTGGTTTGCGTTTTTGTTTTTTGCATTAGCATGGAAATCTCATCTGAATTCAGAAGGAAAAGACAAAAAGAAAGCTAAAAGAAAAATAATACTTTATGGTTTGCTTGCTGGTTTATTCACCGGTGCAATGTCTTGGACATGGGGTGGTTATAGATATATTTATATGGTGATTGGTTTAGCTAGTTTCCTTGCTTTTCTGTTTAATATCGGCAAAAAGAAGAATTTTGCTATTCTCGGTTCGTTTTTAATAACTGGAATAATAATCGAAATAGCTAAATTCCAGAATATTCTGACTGTTATTAATAGTTTTAATGATGTTGGCTTTGCTTTAGGGATATTTTTAATATTAGGCATGGATTTGCTTTTATTTGAAACTAAATTAAAAA
>VGKR01000016.1 GCA_016866915.1 Candidatus Pacearchaeota archaeon | reverse complement strand
ACAAATCCTAATGCAAATTCATTTCCTCTTGGAATTCCTAATCTCTCCTTAACTTCTTCATAATTTTCAAAATATTCATCGATAAGTTTTATTATTTTTGTTTCAAAAACTCTTTCTTCGATTCTCGTAAATCCAATAACATATCCAGAAGGCCCATTAACTAATTCTGCACAACCACTCATTTCATCACCATTACCTTCAAATTCAACTGATTCATAAATTTTAATGAAGTTATCTCCATATATTCTCACATACACATCACTACTCTCTAAATAAAAATCTAAAGCTCCTTCAGAATTTCCAGCTCTTATTCCTTCTTCTATGCCTGCCTGATTAATAAAAGAAATTAATTTAACACAGGAACTTCCCCCGCTTCCGGGAATTGTTACAGAAAAACTCTTTAGTTCTCCACTTGCTTCTTCTATTATTCTTCCTCTAAGCAATTCAATCTGGTTTTGCTTTGTTTCATATTTTATTACAGGCTGCATCATAACATAAAAGAAAAAAACAAAACTTACAAAGATTGTAAATGAAAGAATAATTCCAATATGCGACCCTTTTTTTTCTTTTTTTCTAATCATAATTTTAAACTAAAACATTTTTTGGAAATTCTAGAATGTTTCAATATTTAACCTCCGAATATTAGAGTTGCTCCTGCTGAGATTAGAAATGCAACTAACATTAAAATAAAAGAATGTCTAATTCCAGCTTTAATGCTTCTTTCAGACAACTCTCCAATTACCAAACCGCTGAATAAACCCTGAACTAATAAAAGATAAACAAATGAGGAAGCTATCTCTTCTTCTTCAATTGGTGCTCCGCCACCAACTCCTATGCTCCCCATCATTCCACTGCCTCCTAAACCAGAACTAAATCCTTCTTCTATTCCAGAGATTCCTGAAAGAGATGGAAGTATCTGAAACTGAAGAACAAGAATTATTACAATGAATACAAAGAAGATTATGTATCCTTGAACAATAAGAGAAGAAATCGCAGCTTTTCTTTCTTTTTTGAGATTATCAACCATGCCTACAGCTGCAGTTACAGATTCGAGAATATTTCCAATATCTCCTCCGCTTCTTTCAGCCTCTCCAATTAAAGTGAGGGCACGAGAAATTGTTTTGTTGTTTACATCTTTTGAAAATACATATAATGCCTTGTTTAGTGGAATTCCCATTGAAATTTGATTAGCAAGTTTTTTTATGTAATTCCCAAGAACACCATATGACTTGTTTTTGACATTAATTATAGCTTTATTTACAGGAGTGCCTGTTTTGACACTTTCAACAAGACTTCTTGCAAATTCAAGAAACATTTCTTCTTTTTCATTTTCTATTCTTGTTTCATTCACAATTGAGATAACAAAAGGAGTTGCTCCAATCGTAACACCCATGCCGAAAACAAAAAAGAAATATCGAGTATCCATTAACAAAAGAGAAACTCCGAGAATTGCCAATGAGATTACCATTCCTATCCAGTGTGTTGCTTTTAATTCCATTTTAGCTTGGTGGTTGTTTTATATGAAGGAATGCGAGGAAGATTATATTTATTATAGAGACTGAAAGAATTATAACAAGAGTAATCATTCCAGGACTTAATGCGATGCCTAATCCGCTGATTCTCATCATCATAAGAAGAAGCATAAGAATCATAGGCGCTGCAATAACAACACTAATGTAGATATCCATGAATGTTTCAGAAGATCTTGCTTGTTTTTCCATGTCAAGTCTGTAGTCAAAAAGAAGATTTTGAGCTCTTTTCTCAAAGAAATCAGGAAGATTTCCGCCTGTTGTTATTGTTGTTGCTAATCCATTCAGCAAATCAGAAAGTTTTTTGCTCGGACTGTTGAATGCCCGGTTTCTGAGAACAGTAACTAAATCATATCCATAAATATTTATTTCATTTTTTAATTTTATAAATTCTTTTTCAAGACTTGGATATTCTCCTGTTGCAACAATTATGTCGAAGATTTTAGTAGGATCCACCATAGAGCCAGAGATGGATGACATGTGTATTGTCGCAAATGGAAGCTCTGCATTAATCTTATTTTCTAAGGCTTTTCTTTCAAGACTTGGATAAAGATATCCTGCAAGAAATGCTATTATAGGCAAGCCAAATAAAACCCATATAATCTTGAAAAATCTTGATGCAAGACTTTCTGTCATTCTTGAAACAAAAGGAGCAAGAGATGAAATATCAAAAAACAGAAAAAATATCGCTAAAACAAATCCAATTAATGCAAAAAGTGATGTTGTGAAAAAAACAGCTGACAAATAAGCTGCTGGAACAAATTTAAGATTAGATTTTATTATATCTCTCTCAATATACCTGAAGTTTCCTTTGCTTAAAAGAGATAGAGATGTATTATAGAAGAACTTGCTTGAAACCTTTATGTATTTGCTTGGTTTTTCCTCTGTCTTTTTAACAACTTTTTTCTCTTTTGATCTTCGAATTCTTTTCAAAACAAGCCTTTCAAGAGGAGTTGCTTTATCTTTCTTTTTTAAATCTGCTCTTGTTTCAATTTTTGGAGGAACTATTGGATGTGTCTGCGGAATTATTTTTTGAAACGGAATTCTTTCTTCACGCGGAACATTTGATTCTTCAGAATATTCCTGAATAAACCCCGGAATCTCTGATTCAGAAGATTCTTCTGAAAGCTGTTTAAATAAAGAAATTCCTTCTAATTCCTGAATAATATTCTGAGCTGTTTGAATCAGAGATTTTCTTAGCACACTAATCTGCGAAGAAACCATTCCTTTTTCTTCAGAACTGCCTGCGGATTTAAAATAATTAATAAAAGAATTAAGCTCGTAAATTATTTTTCTTTCTTTTGCAAGCTCTTGTTTTATTCTCTCAAAAGGCATCTCTGAGTCAACCATTTTTATTTAGCCATCTCCATAATTTTTCTCTGCTCCTGAATGAATGCTTTTTTTAATTCATTGAATTTTTCAGAATTTTTTTTCTGATAACTGGACTGAAGCTTGTCAATAGAACTCTCTAATTTCTTTAAAATAGAATTCAATATAGGAATATCACTCTCTTTTATCATTCTCCTAAAGAGGAAATTTATATTATTAAACTTTTCTTTTTAGAAGTAAAAATTAATCAATTCCAAACTTTGCTAAAACTTCCGCAGGCTTCTTATAATACTGAGTAACTAAATCCTGGAATTTTTGGAAATCAAAAAGTTTTCTTTCATAAGCACCGTAGATTAATTGAGCTCTTCTTCTAAATTCTGTTTGAAGCTCGTCCATATCGATTCCAAATCTTTTCGAGATTTTTTCCAATATTTTGCTGTTTTTCTTGAAATAAAACTGATTATCCATTGGATTCCAGACAAAAGGAGTGTTTGTGATTGCAACTCCTTCTGATGTTACATTGACAATTTCAACAATTTCTTTTAGTTTTCTTGTTGGCTGTTTGTTAACAATTGTGTGAGTCATGATGCAGACACAGTCAAGAACATTAAGAAGAGTTGGAGAAAGCTCAATCGGAGGAGTTTCAAGTCTTTTGATAAGTGTGTCAACAGAATCTGCGTGCATTGTGCTTACAGAAGAGTGTCCAGAGGCCATACCTTGGAATAATACATATGCTTCTTTACCTCTTACCTCTCCAACAATAACATAATCGGGATTTTGTCGAAAAGAGCTTTTCAGCAATGCAAATAAATCAACTTCTCCTGCTCCACCCATCCCTGTTGCTCCTCTTACAACACTTGGAAGCCAGTTTTCTCTCGGAAGATTTATTTCTCTTGTATCTTCAATACTTACAACTCTTGCTTCAGGCGGAATAAAGAATGCAACAGCATTCAGCAGAGTTGTTTTTCCAGAAGATGTTCCTCCTGTAACCAACATGTTTATTTTGTATTGAACTAAAATCCACAAATAAGCAAGCATCTCTGGGCTCATTGTTCCGAAAGCAACTAATTGAGGAGGAGTCCAGGGAACTTTTGTGAATTTTCTAATTGTGAATGTAGGTCCTCTTGAGGTAATGTCTTTTGTATATGTTGCATTTACACGGCTTCCGTCAGACAATGTTCCGTCAAGAATAGGCGATGAATAAGAAATGTGTCTTCCGCTTCTTTGCGCAAGTTTTTCAACGAAACTTTCAAGCTTGTCTAAATCATTGAAGATTACATTTGTTTTAAGATTTCTAAAGACTCTATGAACAATATAGATTGGACTGTTTCCTCCATTACACTCTATATCTTCTACAAAATAATCTTTAAGCAAAGGATCAATTTCATTAAATCCGAGGAAGTCTCTTATCAGATAATAATATATTTTTTGATATGTTTCATAACTCATTCTTATTCCTAACTCAAAAATAATAATCTTGACTTTCTTGTCAATATAATCAAGAAGTTTATTTGTATCTTTTTCAACAACAATGTCGTAATCAATCATGTTTCTCATTGCAACAAGAAGCTGCTCTTTGTATTTTGCTTCTACATCAGTGAGAATTGGCTCTTCAACATCATAAACAACTTCGTAAATTAAAGGATCCCAATGAATGTGAACAAAAGCATAAGGTGAAATCACAGCATATCTTACGTCAATTTTTGATTTGTCTTTTATTTTCTTTAAAGGCGGAAAAGTTGGAGACAAATTTATCGGCGGTCTTGGATAATCTTTTATTGTTGGCATTTTCCTCTTTTTAATTTAGCACCTCGGCATTTATTATTGTTTTGCCTAACTCATCTTTACCCTTATTCGAGATAAGGATTTTATATGGAGTTGCAGCTCTTTTTATTGAATATAATTCATCATTATTCTTAAATCTTATGTTGTATTCTTCAGCATAATCTTTGGTTAGAATCACATCATATATCTTCCCTTTAGTTTCTGTTCTGGCAATCAGATTTCCAATGCTGATGTTTATTCCAGGCTGGCTGTATTCATAACGACTTTCAAGTTCAAAAAATATTTTATTATTTTCTCCGTCAATGTTTAAAACACCCTGACTTAAACTTAATGTGACTACTCTTTGATTTCCTGCATCACCCATGTTTTTTATTATGACATTAATTTCCTCTAGAACAGAAATAGACTGCTCTATTGTGCTTTTGTCCTGATATTCTTCTATTTTTGGCTTTGCAAATGTTAAAACAAGTCCTATGAGAACAAATGCTATAAGAGTGTATAACACTGTTTCAACCCATATCTGCCCCCTTTTTTCATAAATAAAATTTTTTTTTCTCATTTTTATCTGCAGGTTTCAATATAATCTACTGTTGATGAAATCTCGCATGTTTGCTCTCCGATTATAGGAGCTATTTGTATTATTGAAGGCATTTCTTCTCCAAAACCCATTTGAATCATATTTATAATATATGTAAATCCTCCGCCCTTGTCTGGAAGTTTTACATTTGGATTTCTGTCAGGATACATCGACACTCCTGTTATCTGAGATTCTGTCTTTAATATTCTGAAACTTGTGCTTGTTCCTTGAGCAGTGATTCCAACCAATACTTCATTTACATTTATATCTCCAATATCTATTTTGAAAAGAGTTTCATTTGAAGTGTAATTATAGCAGGTCCATTCTGGATCTAGTTTTACTTTATCAAAAATTCCAAAACAAGAACTTGCCTCGTCAATTCCCCCTCCGATAATATTATTTACAACAACCCAAACAATTCCCGCAGTGAAAATAACAAGTGCTATAAGAATAATTGTTCCAATAATTCCTGAAACCCCTTTTTTATTTAATTTTTCTTTCATATCTACCTCTTTTTAATATATTTCATATCCAAATCTTTCATCGCAAACATAAGTTTGTTCTCCTGATGAAGAAGAACCAAGCAAAACTGGAATTATTAAAATTTCCTGGGCTTCACCTATAGTTGAACTTAAATCCTGAGACAGAAAAGATTTACCGGGTCTTAATCCAAGTGCAGGCCAAGTAGCATCAATTTCTCTTAATTCAACTGTCTTATGTCTTCCAGCTCCAGATATTTTTAACCTTAAATCATATATAGGAACATTGCCAAGATTTGAAATAGAAACTGTTCCAACTGTAGGTGAATAAGCTGCCTGAAACTGAACATCTTCGCACACAAGCTCTACATTCACTCCGCCAAATTTTGTTATAGCTTCTTTTGTAAGTCCTCTAAACCAAAAAAAGATAATTAATCCGATTATGATTACCATTGCAATTAATAAAACAGTTGCAATGACAGGAGAAACTCCTTTTTTGTTGAATTTATCTGTTTTTTTTGATAATTTTTGTTTCATTTTTTCGTCAGCACTAAAACATTATTAAAGTTTATAAATTTATTTTATTCCGTCACTTGAAAGCAATATATTGCGTATGCATCATCATCGCAACCCGCACTACCGCTATTAGTCCATCTAAAATCTTTAGCATATGATCTTCCAATTATTCCTAATACACTACTGCTACTACTTGTCCAACTATTACAATGTGAATTAGCTACGATATTTCCATACTGGTCTGTTCCTGTCCAGATAGCTCCATTTGAAGTGAATTCTACTCCATATGCTGTTCGATTTATTTGATGAGAAATATTTCCTGTTGAAAAATCAGCTTTGCTTCCCAGAACTTTTATTACAGGTTCGCCAAGATTATTTGGAAGTGCATAAATTACATCTGCAATTCTGTCTTTTGCATTTATCGTGCTAGTTGATAACCATGCTGCATAAGTTCCATTTAATCCAGCATCTTGAGCCCGGTTGTTGCAAAGAGTATCTGCTCCACTTAATCCACCAAGATTTCCATATAGTTCTGTATTTGTTAATGCAAAAACAATCCAAGCAGGAAGCATTACAGCTTCTTGCTCAATCCTTGCATTTCCGCAAACAGTAAATCTTAATCTGCCTTTGTGCTCTTCAAATCTTACAGGTATTATTCGAATTTGCTGAAGTTCTCCGATTTCTTCAGGAATATTAAAAATATGATTTACTTCATCTCCAGGCTCAAACTGATTATTGGAATCAATAGTCTCTTCTGAAGAAATAATTAAAATCGCACTCGCATAAGTTGAAACCAATGTATTTTCATAACTTTCATTCAGATATTCTGTCAAATCAATTGTCGCTAATTCTTCTTCAGAGGTGTTTTTTGCATCTATAATATATCCTGCGAGATTAAATCTTCCGTTGTTTACTAATGTAATATTAAGTATGTAATCAAAACTGTCAAATTTAGCATCTTTTATCAAAATAGAAACACCATCAGAACATTCAAGTGTTTCAGAAGGAATATATGTTTTTAGCCAGTTATAAACAACAGCACTGATTATTACTGCAAATACAACGAGCAGAACATAGCCAATTATCACACTCACGCCTTTTTTGTTAGACATTTTATCCACTAAATATATATTCCTCGTTTTTTATATCTTTTGAAATTACAAAATAAAAGATTTTTCCAGGAGTTATTTCAAAATCATAGGAATATTCATCAATCTGAATAATTATTTCATTTTCTGAAGGAACAAAACTTCCAGTGAATTCACCTGTCTCCTGAGTTATTATTACATTGGATGCTCCTGAAATAAGTCTCACTGTTTTGTTTTGTCTTTGATATCCAGAAAGCGTCATGTTATTTGAATCTCCAAATAAAAAATAAATGCTTTTATCTTTTCCAAAATAATCACTGTTTGTCTTTGTGAAATTAACCAGAAGAGTATTAAATTCATTTTGGCTCAAACTATTATTTAGAGTATAATCCAGAACATAAGCACTTTCTGTTTGAATCTCATCTTTCATCTCTTTTAATCTAAAATTCGGTTGTTTTAGCAAGGAATTAGAAACAACTGCGATGCTAATTATCAGTGCTGAGATAATAATTGCCGCGACTAAATAAAATTGAGCTTTTTTATTCTTCATACTTCCCTCTTTCTTATATATAATTATCTCAAATATTATTTATTAATGTTTTGTAGAAGAAATAAAAACACATTCAGAGAAAAGTGTAGACTCGGAAGATAGCCTAAGGACGACTTCGCTAAGGCGTTCTTGCAAAAAGAAAAGTAGACTCGGAAGATAGCCTAAGGATTGCCAAAAAGCTAACCCCTATTCTTTCTCGGTCCTGCGACCCGCTAAGCACCTCAACAAATGTTTAGGGCTGCTCCGATCAAGGCCTGACCCATTTCGCATCTGCAAGATCGAAGCGGACAGAACGTCAACGTCCGAATAAGGACTTTTTAACTTTCCTCTCACACACTTCCTTGCAGTTTGCCATAAAGCCCATTTGCAAATAGCGGAGGGCTAACCCGCCAACCTAGTCTACAATAAATTAGGTTTTAGAGGATTTATAAAGATTGTGAAAATTCAGAAAAATTTATTTTTTCAGAAGAGAAATCAATAGCAATAGAGCTAAAAGAGTTATAAGTCCGAATGTAATAAAGACACTCCAGCCTGAAGACAAAATAGAGTCAAATGAAAATTTATTTTTTGAAGAATTTGAATAACTTGGCTCTGTTTGTAAAATTTGAGGTCCTGAATATGCACTCTCTGCTTTTTCAAAATATCCAGCATAATCTGTTGTGTATGCTAATGGAACAAAATCAGAAATACAATTTCTTGTTTCTTTTATTTCTGAATAATAAGTATATCCGTAAATTTCTTTGCAGATTCTTGTTTGAATTCCATTAACACATGCACCCCAGTTTTCACATTCTAAAAGATTTGGAATAGCATTTGTGCTTCCTGAACCCCCACCATTTCCATTATCATCACCATTATCATCATCCCCGTTATCTCCATTATCATCACCATTATCATCATCCCCGTTATCTCCATTATCATCACCATTATCATCATCCCCGTTATCTCCATTATCATCATCGTCATCTCCATCATCACTCTCTTCACAGAAAATAAAAATCTCTCTTTGCGCATAATTATCAGTCATATTGCAGTCAGTTTCATTTATCTTCTGGATTTCTAAATAAATCATATAAGAATTATTGCACTGCAAAGAAGAAATATTTAAATCTAATTCTTTATAGTGAAAAACATTTATTGACGTATCATAATCATAAAGTAAGTTCTCATCAAGCTTTACTATTACATTAATATTGTTTGTAGTATCCTCAATTTTGTTGTCAATGTAATATTTTATTTTATATTCATTTTCTTTTGTTAAAACAGCAGGAATTTCTGAAATCCAATCACAGCAATTTTCTTTTATTGCAATTCCTGTTCCAAAAGAATTGCTGTATGAATATCTTACTGCAACATCATGCTCACAGACAGGCCCGTCATCTTCAAGTTTGCAATCAATTGTGCATCCAGAGCCAGGAACTCCATTTAATTCCCCTAAATCACACTCTTCGCAAGCAGGATTTAGAATTCCGTCACCGCAATAATTTGTAATTAATTTTAACTGACAATTAGAATTGCAATAAAAGCAAGATGTTCCATATGCAGCCCAGCATAAAAATCCATTAAACAATCCCCTATCACATTCCTCTCCAGACTCTAAAATTCCGTTTCCGCAATAAGTTTCTGTTTCATTTTCTTCTATTTTGCATTGAGCAGAACATCCGTCACCATTAATTAAATTTCCATCGTCGCATTCTTCGCCTGTTTCTAATAAGCCATTTCCACAAACAGGATCAGTGCATGCAGAAAGATTTATTGAAGGAATAATAATTATCAGGATAATTGAAAACAGTATTAGGCTTGTAAGAAATATTTTTTTGTTTTTCATATTTCTCCAGATATCCTCACCCCTTCTTTTTTATCATTTCTTTTATTTTTCTGTTAATATTTTTGTCTTCTTTTGCTTTCATTACGAAAAATAATATCACGCTAGCCACAACTAAAATTATAAAGATAAGAAAAATAATAGAACCGCTTTCTCCAAAAGCACCAATCACAGCACCTGTAAGCCAATTTGTTCCTGTTTTGCTGTCTGTTTTACTTCCACCATTTAACAATTCACCTGTTCCACCATTATCTGTTTCCCCAGAATCAGTTGGACTTGTAGAAGTTGTTGTGTTCAATAATTCTTCCATAAAACGAGTTTTCTTTCATCATCGCGGAGAAAGAGAGTGTCACCTGTTCTGGTCCAGACATAGGTTTCATCTGTCCAATACAGAGTTGTTTGCGTGCTGGTTTCAATATCTGTTCCTTCACCAACAATAATACTGACCTGCTTACCTGGATTAAGTTTAAAATTCTTGAAAAAATAATTTTTTCTTCCTTCATCTCGAATTTCCCAGCCAGTCAGCTCACAGGAAAAATCACATTTGTTGTAGAATATCACTTCTTGCTGGGAATAATCTAATTTCTTTAATTCAATGCAGTTTGCGCAGACATCTTCTGATTTCTCGCAAAGATTTTTGTTAGATTTTATACACTCTTTCCATGCATTTCTTAATTTATTCTCATAAATCCTCTCATCTAACAAATAAACATTAGCTAATCCGTTTTTTACAAGCTCAATATTCAGATTTTTTCCGTCGATAAAAACATATGCAAGCAATCTGTCATATCTGTCATACTTATTATTTGCAAATTCAA
>VGKR01000015.1 GCA_016866915.1 Candidatus Pacearchaeota archaeon | reverse complement strand
TGATAGAAATATAAAATACGCTCAAAAAATAATAAAGAAAATTAAAGAAGCTCTTCCGAAAATCAGAATTGACGAAGATTTTGATTCAACTACAATGTCTTCAAAAGTTAGAAAAGCAGAAATGATGAGAATTCCTTATATTATCACTATTGGAGATAAAGAAGAAAAAACAGGAAAACTCGCAATAAGAATAAAGAGTGATAGAAAATTAAAAAATTCTACATTAGATAAATTTCTTGGAAAAATCTCAAAAGAAATTAAAAACAGAGAATAGAAACCTCATCCACTCACTTCTTTGATTGCTTCTTTCTTTGCAGGCTTTTTTTCAGAATCTTTTTTTGTTAATGGCCCAATAACCTTAACTAAAAGCCCAGGTAATCCTGTTCCAACAGGAACAGGCTGATTAAGTATAATATTTTCAATTACACTTGACAGATTATCTTTGTTTCCTTTTATTGTTGCATTCACAAACTGCTTTACAGGTGTCTCAAATGTTGCTCTTGCAATTATAGAAGATTTCTGAGAAATAATTCCAATTCTTGTCACACCTTTAACTTCGCCAGAACTTGTCATAGCATCTGCAATAAATTTCAAATGTCTTTTGTCAATATTTAATCCCTGAGTATTAAGAACTTCCTGAATTTCATAGATTATTAATTGTCTTACAGCTTCTATTCCAAGAACTCCTGCAACCTCGTGGAAATCATTTGAAATTGTTCTAGCCTTATCAACTTCTTTCATTTCAAGAATCTTTTTCAAATCAGTTCCTAAAGTCATTGTAACATAATCTCTGTCTTTTTTAACAACTAAAATTTGTTTTATTCCTTTTATACCGGAAATAACTGTTTTTTTGAGTTTTTCTTTGAACTGATAAATTTCTTTAAATCCTTTTTCAGAAACATTCAAACTTATCAAATCTCCTTTTTCTTTTGCAGAAAATCCAGACTTATGCAGACTATCAACAATTTTCTTCAGATTTATATGACTGTGCCTCATCCCTTCTTTATCAATTTTTATTTCTATTTTCTTACCGCTGAAATCAAGATTAATCTCAGAAGCAAGATCTTTTATTGTAACTTCTCTTATTTTTTCAGCAAAAATCTTAGCATCTTCCTCGTTATTATATTCTTTTTCGAAATATATCTCCATTTTTGGAGAAGAGGGTTTTTTTCTTGCATCGAAAATTTCGATAAGTCTTGGCAAACCCTGAGTAACCTGCATTTCAGAAATACCTGCAAAGTGGAAAGTTCTAAGAACCATTTGTGTAGAAGGTTCTCCAAATGACTGTGAAGTTATTATTCCAATTGCTTCTCCAGGCTCCATTTCTTCATTCAAATGAAGTTTTGCAGGATCAAGTCTGTCATCACCATATACAAATTGAATTATGTTATTGTTGCTGTCTCTTACTGTGCCGTCATATTCTTTTCTTAAATCCTGAAGAGCATTTGCAAGTCTTCTGTAAAGATATCCAGACCTAGGTGTTCTTAATGCAGTATCCATAAGTGTTGCTCTTCCTGTCATTGCACCGAAGAAAAATTCATCTGGCTCCAAACCTTTTGTGAATGGACTTCTAATAAATCCCTTGGCTCTTGGAGATAAATCACCTTCCTTAAAGAAAGGAAGTGTTCTGTTAGTATAACCAATATCAATTCTTTTTCCTTCCAAATCCTGTTGTCCAACACAGCAAGCCATTTGTGTAATATTCAAAATATTTCCTCCGCTTCCAGAACGAATCATGTGCGTGACCGGATTATTTTCTGAAGATTCTTTCTTAATAATTTCACTTATTTTTGTTCTAATTTCATTAAGAATTCTAAGTATTCTTATTTCTCTTGATTCTTCAAGAGTCTTACCTTGTATTATCTCAAGTGTTCCATTGTTATAAGCTTCAATAACTTCCTGAGCTTTTTCTTCTGCTTTTTTAATTATTTCATTACTTGCTTCTATAACATTTTCTTTTACATCAAGATCACTTAAAGAAATACTTATTCCTCTTTCACTAAGATGATTCTTACCAATGTCAAAAGCTTTTTTTATTGTTTCAAAAGCAGAATTTCTTCCAAATTTTTTATCAATTTCTTTAATTAAATCACCTTCTTCATCTCCAAATAAACTTTTGTTAATTATGCCTTTGATTATTTCTCCGTCTTGAATTTTTACGAAATCATTAGCAAAATCAATTTTTGGAAGTATTTTTGAAAATATCTCTGTTCCTGAAATTGTTTTTTTAGAAAAAGATTGCTCAACTCCAGCTCTATAAAGAATTTGATTTGCCTCTTCTCTGGAAAATTCATCTAATCCAAGAAGATATCCTCCTGTGATAGAATCACCAACACATCCAACCCAATTTGTATTGTTTTTTGGAGAAATCAAATTTTTTTTAACTTCTAAAAGTATCTTTGCTTCAGCTCTAGCTTCTTCTGTCTGAGGGCTGTGAATATTCATTTCATCACCGTCGAAATCAGCATTATAAGGTGTTGCAACAGCAGGATGCAATCTAAATGTTCTTCCTGGAAGAATTCTTACATAATGAGCCATTAAACTTCCCTTGTGAAGACTTGGATGTCGATTAAATAAAACAATATCTTTGTTCTGAAGATGTCTTTCTATTTTATAACCAGGCGTAAGTTCATTGATTATTTCTTCTTTAAGTTCATCTGTTATTTTTTTTCTTTTTCCATCAGGTCTTATCGCATAATTTGCACCAGGATATTCAGAACCCTTTTCCACTAATTTTTTCATTCTTTCAATATTAACATCATTGACTGTTTCAGCGACCGTAACAATTCTGGCAATCTCATAAGGAACACCAACCTCATTAATTTCTATTGACGGATCTGGAGAAATAACTGTTCTTGCAGAATAATTCACTCTTTTACCAACAAGATTTTTTCTAATTCTTCCTTCTTTTCCTTTAATTCTTTCGGTAATTGTTTTAAGAGGTTGTCCTGACCGATGTCTTGCAGGAGGAATTCTTGTTATTGTATTGTCAAAAAATGTTGTTACATGAAATTGTAATAAATCCCACAAATCTTCTATAATTACTTCAGGAGCACCTGCATTAAGATTTTCCCAAAGTCTTTGATTTGCCCTTATGATATCTGATAATTTGTGTGATAAATCATCTTCAGCTCTTTCACCGCTTTCAAGAATTATACTCGGTCTAACTGTTACAGGTGGAACAAGCAAAGCAGTTAAAACAGCCCATTCTGGCCGGAAATTCTTTGAATTTATTCCGATGTTTTTCAGTTCCTCGTCACTGATTTTTGTTAAAATTTCTCTTATTTCAATAGGAGAAATTCTTATTTTTCCTTTGTAGAATGTGGTTGGCTTGTCAAGTTTTATTTTTTCCTGAGCATTTCCGCAATGCGGACATTTTTTGCAATCTTTTGCTTTTTTAACTCTTTGGCTTGGTGTTAATTTTTCAACATCTTTTTCACTCAGCATCAATTTTCCGCAATCATAACAGAAAGCCCTCAGGCACAATTCAATTACTGGAACATATTTAAGATGAATTACAGGTCTTGCAAGATCAATGCTTCCAGAATGCCCTAAACACTCTTTTAACCGTCCTCCGCATGTTCTACATCGAACACCTGGATCTATAGCACCTAATCTCAAATCCATTAATCCGCCATCAACAGGATATCCGTCAATATCATAAAGCTCTGGTGTTACGATTTTTGCAACAGATATTTTCTTTATCTTCTCAGGACTAAGTAAAGCAAATGATATCTGGCTTACTTTTTTTCGTATTGGTTTCATTTTATTCATATTTATTCTTTAGATTAAATGTTGTATGAATGTGAAGTCCTTGCAATTCTTCAAGCAGAAGTTTGAATGCATATGAAATCTCAATCATTTCAACTTCTTCACTTGCACAAATCGGGCAGATTTTTTTGTTTCTTATGCTGTCTTCTAATGCAATAGAGCCGCAGTGTATACATATTGGAAGAAGAACTTTGTCAGAATCATATCTTTCCTTCAAAAGAAGAGATGCTCCGTGTGCAACAAGAGCTTGCTGCTCCATTTCTCCAAGTCTTAAGGCACCACCTCTTGCACGTCCTTCGACAGGTTGTCTTGTAAGCAGAGCAACTTTTCCAGAAGCTCTTCCATGAATTTTATTTCCAACCATGTGTCTTAATTTAAGATAATAAAGATTTCCGATAAATATTTTTGCCTTTATTTTCTTTCCAGTTATTCCATTATACATTGTTTCTTTTCCATCATATCTAAATCCAAGTTTTTCCATTTGCTCTTCAAGTTCTTCTTTTCCTACTCCAGAGAAAGATGTACCATCCATTATTTCTCCTTTCAAACATCCGACTTTTCCAGCTAATAATTCAAGCAAGTATCCAACAGTCATTCTGCTTGGCAATCCATGAGGATTAAATATAATGTCAGGCCTTATGCCCTTGGATGTAAATGGTATGTCTTCTTCTTCTGCAATCAAACCAAGAACACCCTTTTGTCCATGGGCTGTTGCAAATTTATCACCTATTTCGGGAATTCTTAAATCACGGGTTTTCACTTGAACAATTTTGTTTCCACCATCATCTTCAGTGATTACTACAGAATCAACAACACCTTTTTCTTCCTGCTTCATAGAAACACTGGATTCTTTTTTTGTTCTTATTGTAATCTCTCTTGCTTCAGACAAGAATTTAGGAGGAGACATTTTTCCTATCAAAACTTCTCCTTCTCCAACCTCTGCTTCAGGATAAGCTATTCCATCTGTTTCAAGGAAACGATAACTTGCTTCTGTTTTATATCCAGAAGCATCTTTTTCAGGAATTGCTATTTCATCTTTCAAACTTCCTGCATAATTCATTTCAACAGCACTATAAGGTCGAAAATAATAGCTTCTTCCAACACCTCTGTCTACACTTCCTTTGTTCAGAACAAGAGCATCTTCCATATTATATCCTTCATAAGTCATAATTGCAACAACTAAATTTTGTCCAGAAGGATAAATATTGAGAGTATCATAAACAAAACTTCGCACAACTGGTTTTTGCGGATATTGAAGAATCGAAACATCTGTGTCCATTCTTGAAAGATAGTTTGCAGCATATAATCCAAGAGCTTGTTTTTGTGTTTTACTTCCACGATTTAATCTCGAGCTTTGATCATGATTTCCATAAGGAACAAGAGCTGTAACAACACCCATCAAATCAGTAAAATCTATTTCTAAATGAGTGTGTTCAGGTGTTAGTTTATCTTCAGTAAGAGCAACAAGAGTATTATCTTCTTCAGCCGCGTCCAAATATTCTATTATTCCTTCATGAATTAAATCTTTCCAGTTGATTTCATTCCTCTCTATTCTTATAAGATGCTCATTTTTTAATCTTGAACATCCATTTTCCACAATTATTAAAGGTCTTAAAACTCTTCCTGGTTCTGTTGAAACAAAAATATGATTAAAGTGTCTGTCATATTTTATGCCTATTTGAATCGGAAGTTCTCCTTTTCTTCTTTTTTCTCTCAGAGTTTTTACAAAATCTTCTGCAGAATTTGTGCAGCCGAAGAATATTCCATTGAAGAAAATATCTGTTTCTCCAATTCCCTCTCTAATTAAATCCAGGGATTTTGTTTCTTTCAGAAATTTTTCTTCATCTAAATCAGCTCTTGTTGATACCTGCGCAAGAATCGCGAGATTTTTTCTTAAACCAATTTCAGTACCTTCAGGTGTTTCAATAGGGCAAAATCTTCCATAATGAGTTGGATGAAGTGTTCTTGCTAAAAAGTTTTCCTGGCTGCTTTGAAGCATGCTTGAAACTCTTTGAAGCTGAGAAATTATAGCTAAATAATTAGTCTTATCCATATTCTGAGTTATTCCAGATCTTTCACCTATCCAACTTCCTGTTGCAATTGCTGATTCAACTCGATGAGAAAACAATGTAGACTTTGCGATTATTTTTATTGAGAAATATTTTTTCTTTTTTGTTACTTTTTGCAGAGAATATTGAATATCTCTTATAAGAATTCCAAGATTAACTCTAAAAAGAGTTGCAAGCAAATCACCTGAAAGCCTTACTCTTTTATTTGCATAATGATCTTTGTCTGTTCTTAAATGAGGATTTTCCTTAGCAACTAAAAAATGCTTGATTAATTTGCAGAGAGTTATTGCTTTTTTTATTCTATCTTCTTTTTTTTGTCCAATGTGCGGAAGCAAATAAGAATCAACTCTTTGTTTAACTCTGTCGAGAATTTCTTTTTTTGTTCCGTGAAGATTTGCTTTCTCAGCAACATACATCATAGCATCTTCTTTTGTTGCAAGATTAACAAATTCGTAAAGATTTACAATGACAGAATCTGTTTCTTTTCCCATGTAACTCTGAATTTCTGATTCTTTAGTCATTCCAAGAATTTTTAGAAGAACAATTGCTGGAATATTCTTAAATTTACTGAATGAAACATTAAAAATTCCTTCTTTGTCTTCAGAGATTAAAATGGGAATTCTATATGTTCCTCTTAAAGAAAATAATTTCAGAGTTAAGTCATTTTTTGAATTATTTTCTATAAATGGCTGATTTTCTGCAAGATCTTCTGACATTATCATAACTCTTTCATTGCCTTTTATTAGAAAATATCCGCCAGGGTCAAGGGGGTCGTGATATGTTTTAATTAATTCTTCTCGGGACATTCCAGAGGTATTGCACGCCTTGCTTTTCACCATTATTGGTATTTTTCCTATTTCAACAACTTCAGAATCAATCTGATCATCTTTCTTTACACTTATTTCAAGATGAATCGGAGCAGCATATGTAAGATTTCTTATCTTAGCTTCAGCAGGCGTTATTAATGAAGAACTTCCATCTGCTTCTATTGCTATGGGTTTTCCAACAGTTATTTTTCCAAGTCTAATTTCAAAATCTTCAGAAGAAATTGTTTCAGAAATTTCACCTACAATCTCTTGCATTCTTTTTTCCAGAAAATTATTGAAAGAAGTGATGTTAGATTCTACTAAAGAATGTTCATTGAGATAGTTTTTTACAATTATGTGCTGATTTTTTTGCATGGAATTTTGAAGTTTTAATTTATTCTATCTAATTTTATAAGACAATTTTCTAAACAACAACACGATAATATAGATAAGTCTTATCTTCTTCTTTTCTTTCTATTTTGACTATGTCCCCTATTTCACAACCCTCTGGCAAAGCAGGATCTCCGTAAAGAATTTTAGGTAATTGAGCCTTAGAAACATTAAATTTTTCCAATAGTTCTTGGACTTCTTTGTCTTTAAGTTTGGTGTGTTTGGGCTGAAGAATGTGCATAGTGGTGTCTATCCGATAAATCTTTATATCTCTTCGTCGATAAGCGCGAATAAGAGAGTTATTTATAAATTATTTTAATAACTTATCAATAATAAAAGATACCAAATTTTTGTTTAAAAACCTTTTGGTGAGCTCGGTGGGCTCTTTAGTTCAGCTTAACTCAATATCTTTTACGAGAATTATCAATAATAAAACCAATAAAAGCAAATATTAATCCAAGAATTCCTGCTAAAGCTATGCCTTTTAAAATGACATCCAGATAATCTTTGAAATAATCAAAAATAATTGTTAGAGGATCTTGGCTTAAACTTAATGAAAGATTATAGTCAACAAAGTAACTTAGGCTTAGAGGGATTATTGCTCCTAGTAGTATTCCTGTTAATCCTAAAAGCATTGTGTACGGAAAATTTCGAAATAAACTACCCATTTTTTATTATTCTATTCAAATCCCAAATGGCCCCGATGGGATTTGAACCCACGACACCTGGATTGCTTTGAGACATGTCCTAAAACAGGAAGACAATTGTCAAGCCTAAAAGTCCAGTGCTCTGCCAGACTGAGCTACGGAGCCTCCGTAGCTACTTAAATAAAGTCACATTTAAAAATTCTTTTATGGGTTTAGAAAAGAATTGATTTCAAAATTACAAGCAATTCTTCAATTTTGCCTCGAAATCTTCCAAATATCTTGCTCCGATAAATTGCTCTTTGATTTTACCGTCTTTTAGAAAAATAAAATTAGGAATAGAGCTTATTTTGAATTTTTGAGCTAATTCTCGATTTTCACTGATGTCAACTTTTCCAAATTTTATTTTACCTTTAAATTTTTTTGAAAGCTCTTCAAAAACAGGACTCATTGTCAGACAAGGCATGCACCAATCAGCGTAAAAATCAATTAATACATTTCCTTTTTTAACAAATAAGTCAAATTCCTTGGCATTTACAATTTCAGTAACATTTTGTGACATTTTAATTTATCCAATTCTATTTAAGAAAAAGAGTTATTTATAAATATTTTCCAAAAATAAAAAGAAAAACAGAATAAATACTATATCCTAAATTAACTAAATTCTTATAAAACCTTATTTTTTGGGATTTTAATGAAATGTAATCAAGATATAAAATCAAGAGGAATTGAGTCTGTGGTGCTTAATGCTCCTTTTGCTGATGCACTTTCTCAACTGAGAAGTAAAAAATACAAGATTATTTCTTTAGCTCAAAACTCAAATTTAAGAATTCAATATGGAAAAGAACATGATGTTTCTGAACACGGAAATTGGGTGAGAGAAGCAATTCTTTATATTCCTTCTGGAGAAAATAGATTAGTTAGAAATTCTCCAATTTTGAAATTCGCTGAAGAAGCAACAAAATTAGACAGACAAGGAAAAGAATTTTATCCTACTGAAAAACAAATTGAAAGAGCTCTAAGAGATTCAATTGAATATCCCAAGGAGTCAATTGAAATTCCAACAAATAGATTAGATTCTGAAGCTTTAACTGTTTGGACTTTTGAAGGAGAGGATAATGCAAGAAATTATGGGGAATTTTTAATAGAATCTGGAATTAAAAAAATGCCGATTTCTGCTGTAAATAAAGAATATGTCAATAAACAGAAAAAACCTTTCGTCAGGCAAATTTGGTTTAGAAATCTTAATCAATCTTCAGAATTAGACGGAAGTCTAAAAAATCTATTTATAACGAATAGGATGCGCGGAATAAGAAATAAAAAATAATTTTTCTAATAAATTTAATCTCTACTAAGCATGCTTTTTTTGGTTTGCTCGTGAAGCTCCTGATTATATTCTCTTCGGTTTGTTATGTGCCCGCAATAATTTCCTTCTGTGCAAAATCCAACACTGCATTTAGGATACAAAAGATAATCTAATTCAGGCAGAACTTTTACTATTGCATCTCTCTTTTTCCAGGAACTTGCTTTTCTTTCAGGTTCGCAGGTATTGCATAATCTCAATGGAAATTCCAAATCAATTAAATTAATCAAATCATAATGTTCAAGTGTTCTAACTCTTATGTTTTTTGGAACAATATAAAGTGCATCTCTTGCAGATATTCCCGAGTCTGTTATTCTTCTAAACAAATCTAATTGTTTTGCTGTGAAATAAACATAAGGTACAAGAAGCTCTGGTTGTTTTTTCATTCTATCATCAATAATCATTACTTCTTCAGCTTCTTTGAGGGTGCTTTCCCATTCTGAGGGAGAAAAAATAGCAGAAGAATACATTTTTTTTATTGAAGGCCAAAGCTCCTGCATTTTTCTTGAAGCTCTTTCACTTGCAGAATAAATTGATTCTACATTTTGTCTTAAAGTTGCATGTCTTTTTTGTTCAGACCAAACTCTCCAAGATAAACTATCTAAAATTTTAACCCGAACATTTTCATTATACTCTCCGACAAAATTTCTTAAGGCATACATATAATGCAGAGCTTTTTCAGCAAGCTCCTCTGGTTCAGATATTTGCATATTTTTTTCAGCGAGTTTTCTCAATTTATCAAATTGTTTTAAAAATTCAGGAGTAAATCTAGAAGAAGAGTCTATGACTAGGGGTTCTAAAGGCATGCTCCTCATTTCAGCTTCTTCTAATGCAGAACTCTTAAGAGAAGGATCTTTGAAAACAGTGTAGTGAAAATAAGTATCTCTTGGAACTTTCCTTCTTTGTTCGAACATTATATCCATTCCAGCACTTTCTACTTTATCTTCAATTTCGTCTACAAGTGAGTGTATTTCTCTTGGAACAAATCTTCCATTGCTATTTTTTCTGTCATAATCAACTTCAAAAGCTAGAGTAGCAAGAGTATCTAAAGGCAGAACAATAAATAAATCAGCTGGATTATTATAAGGAATCAATTTATTGAATGTTTCAATTCCACCTAGTTTTTTGAATCTATTCTTAAATTGAGCAGCTAAGTCAAAAACTTCACAAGAAGTTTTCAGATATTCTTTTAATAATTCTTCTCTATGTACAAAAGCAGCAGGAATTACTATTTCTTCAGCAGTTGTCTCTCTTCTTCTACTGCTTGTTACAAGAGAACGAGATGCTACAAGTCCTGTAAGACCTGAATCAATCATCTTTGTTCCTGAAATTCCAAGAACAACACCAGATAATCCTCCTAAAGAATGTCCTCTTCCAATTCCTGTTGAAGTTTTTTTAAAAACAGTTTCTTTTACACTTCCTTTAGTAGGATCCTCCATGTCTCTTTTAATTTCTTTTTCTAATTCTGCAAGATCCATTCCTCTTGAAACAAGTGATTGTGCATAAGAAATAAGTTCATCACCACCTAAAAAATCCCTGCCTGTTTCTATTTCAAATCTTCTTTTTAAGTCAGGATTCTGCAATTCAATACATGGCCAAATTCCAAGAAGATGAACTTTTAAATCTTCATCACTAAGAAAAGTATGACCATTGTATTTGATTGTCATTTTTTATTGGGCCCTTTTGAGTTTATAAAAATAATTGATGTCAATTGATAGTTTCCAAAAATTCTCTTTTCGAGTTAACTATTTTTTCAATTCCCTGTCTAATTTTTCTTAAAAAATCATTGGCTTTCAGATTAGATGCATCTTCAATAACAAAATCTCCGACTTTTATGAAACGCTCAGCTAAAGAACATCCAGAATAACTTTCTAGAATTTT
>VGKR01000014.1 GCA_016866915.1 Candidatus Pacearchaeota archaeon | reverse complement strand
GAAAAAATAAAGAAAATTTTAATTGAAGAACATGATTTCTCAGAAGAAAGAGTTAATAAGCAATTGGAAAAACTTAGAGAATTAAAAGAGAAAAAGAAACAAAAAGGTTTGAGTGGGTGGATGTAATTATTATCTAAATCTTCTTTCTCGTCTGGAATATCTTTGTCCAATTCTATTTATACGGGCCTCGGTTTCTCTTTCTCTTCTTGCTTGTGCTGCCCTCTGTGCATTATATAAATTTGGACTTGGATCTGGAGGCGGAAGTCCTCTTCTTCGAGATTTATTAAAGAAAAAGCCAATCAAACCTAAAATAAATCCAATAACAATTAGAATTGACACTCCAAACTTAAAACCAGCAAGAATCATTAAAACTCCTACTAATATAATTATCCATTTAGGTTTTGATTTTATTTTTTGGAATGCATTTACTCCCCATTGTTCTAAACGTCTTCTTGCAGCTTTTCTTCTCCAAATAACAAATCCTAAAACAGCTGAAACTATTCCAATTATTCCCACTAATGTTTTTTCATAAACAATATCTGTGAAAAGGGCGATGTAGAGAAAAAATGCTCCGAGCAACATCAAAAACATACCAAATCCCACATATTTTATCATTAAACCTGCAAATAAAAGAATTGCAATTGAAAATAGGGGATAAAGAAAACTAGTGTCAATTCCCCAACCATAAAGCAAACTCGTTAAATCAAAACCAGAGCGATATATTCCATAGCTAATTAAAGCTGAGATTGCAAAAGCTAAAATCCCTGCTATTGGTTTATTTGGTTGTCCATATGGATCTTTAAACAATCTTGATAAAGAATAAAAAATAACTGCAAAAAAGATTATAAATAAAGCCAAAAAAGTAATATTCTCTGCTCCAATAGAATCTAGAAATGAGACAATTGAAAAACTTCCACCATAACTGCCAAAAAACTGCGCACTTACTAATTTAATCATTAAAAATGGTGCAAGAAATGCTAATAACCTCTTTTTCATGTTTTTTTTAAGGATTTAATATTTATAAATATTGATATGGTTTAAGAAGTATGAAAAGCAAAAATATTCTTAACAAGGAAATTCCACGAGCTTTTGACATTTTGGGAAATCTCGCTCTTTTGAAGTTTCCAAGGAATTTTAAAATTTCTCAAAAGAAAAAATTTGCAGAGAAAATTCTTAAAGAACATAAATCAGTTAAAACAGTTCTTGAAAAGACAGGTAAATTTAGGGGATTACTTAGAAAACAGAAAACAAAACATCTTGCAGGCGAGAAAACAAAAGAGGTTTTGTACAAAGAAAATGGATGTGTTTTTAGATTTTCTATAGATAAAACTTATTTTTCTTCTAGATTGAGCAATGAAAGAAAAGAGATTGCAGAAAAAATAAAAAAAGGGGAAGAGATCTTGATTATGTTTGCAGGTGTTGCTCCTTATTCAATTGTAATAGCAAAAAACTCTCCAGCTAAAAAAGTTTATTCTAATGAAATAAATAGAGAAGCAAACAAATATGCTGAATTAAATGCGCGATTGAATAAAGTAAGAGATAAAATTGAGTTTTTACCTGGAGACATAAAAAAAGTTGCGATTAAATTAAAAAAATTAAAGAAAAAATTTGATGTCATTGTTATGCCCCGCCCCCAATTAAAAAATAGCTTCCTTAAAGAAGCTTTTATGCTAAGTGGCAAGAATACAAGAATTTTTTATTATGATTTTTGTTCTGAAAAAGAAATTGATTTACTTGTTGAAAAAATAAAAAAAGAAGCAAGCAAAGCAAGAAAGAAAATAAAAATACTAAAGATAAAAAAGGCAGGTGAAATCGCACCATATAAATTTCGCTTTAGAATAGATTTTAGAATTATTTAATTTTTAGAAACTTCCTTTATCTTTTTCTGCTTTTACTGCTATTGGAGCTTCTCCTCCATGCCAGGTGAATCTCGGACGAATTCTAGCAGGATACAATCTCTCAGAATTATCATCAAGAATTATCGCAGAACCTTTTACAGTTGGAAGATCATCCATGTTTTTTCTTATTCCCTCAAGAATATATGACTGCATAATGTAATTAAGAGATTCTAAATCTGGTTTAGATGTTACCCGGTGCGCAATTACAATATCAGATTGAGTCATTACATCTCTATGAATTTGCCCTGGCTGCTGTGTAGCAATAACTAAAGAGATTCCTGGTTGCCTGCCTTCTCTTAAAAGCTGAACTAATGCGTCTGTAGCAACTGTTTTTTCATTTAAAGGAAGAAATTCATGACCTTCATCAATGAAAATCCAAACTAGAGGATATTCTTTTTTTTCAAGACTTGAAAGCATATCTAATCCGCGCGAGACAGATTTAATTTCTTCTTTTTTTCGAGCATCCATTCTTTGATTAAAAATCTTCCTTGAAATCAAACTTATCGCTAATGCCTTGATATTGAAGGCACCCACTGAATTATAAACACTTAAATCTAAAACAGTTGTTTTTCCTCCGGCAATTAAATCTTTTACCTGTGTTGCTTCACTGTCTTTTTCTGCAAATATTCCCCAGGTTTTTGCAGCTTCAAAAAAACTAATTGCTGCATTTTGAGTTTCTGAATTTGCTCTTTCTTCTTTTTCAAGAGTTCTTATTATATCATCAATATCAAAATTTTTTTTGAATTTAACTTTTGTAAGTGTTCTTTGAATCAAAATTGAAACAGGATGAATTATATCTAATCCAAAAGTTAGAATCCAATCTTCTGCACTTAATTCTGAAACATCAAGTGCAAATGCCTCGTCTATTGGAATTCCTTTTTCAAAATATTTATCATAATGTCCAAAAGGAACAAAAATCTTTACAGGCAAATTTTTTGGCTTAAGCTTATATTCATCAAGAAGCATTCTGTCTTTTTCATTTTTGAATTTCATTGTCCAGTATATGCCCATTGTATCAAAAATCAGAGAACTAATGTTCTGACTTGCTTCTTTGGGAAGATTAGTCAGCTCTTCTGCAATAACACCTAGCGTATAACTTTTTCCACTGCCTCTTTTTCCAGCAATAAGAACCACATGACTTCTTGCAACATCCATATAAATCTTATTGCTTAGAGAAGTATATTGCCCCATTTTTACATAACCTTTTCCAAGAAAAATCAATCCTCTTTCTCCAAAAGCTTTTTTATCAGCTGCATTTCTTCCGATTATAACATCATAAGCCATGGTAAGACACCTACGGTTTCTTAACCGTCAACTTCCCTTTTATTTTCATTTAATAATATAGACAAGGAGATTTATAAAATTAGTTATGAATTTAAATAAATTCTAAGCAGAGTTATTTAGATAATTTATCTCTTCTTCTGTTAATCTAAGTTCTTTTTGAACTTGGGATTTTAGAAGAAATTGCTTTATCATTGGAAATTCTTTAAGTGCCCTTTTTTTTCCAACATGAACATAATTTGCATATTTTTCTGCTATTGATTTTTTCTTTTCTATTTTTTGATTATTCATCCACATCTTTAATATTCTTGTTGGTTTTTTGTAATTTGTAAATCCGATTTTTTCGCTTTTTTTTGAACTGGAAATTCCATAAGAAAGAAATGCATTGCTATAAACCAAAAATCTCCAGTATTGCTGCTTGTAAACTCTATTTCTAAAAATATCTGCTTTGCTTAATAATTCATATGCTCGTGCAAGCTCTTCTGGATTATAATCTTGGGGTATATTTTCTTCAATCCAAAGCAGAATCTCATCCATCGGCTTGTTTACAGAGTCAAAAAGATTGAGAAGCGAATTGTCTGATTTTTCTTTTAAAATAATTCTTAAAACATTGAAAATATCAATTTCCTTATTTCTTTCATCAATAAAAATTTCAGAAGGGTCTGAAAGACTTGAAGCTACTTGCAAATCATTTATTGCTGCTCTTATATCGCCCTTGGCTTTTATAGTGATATTTGTTAAAATGTCTTCTTTTAGAAATTTCTTCTCTTTTCTTAAAATTTCAATTAAAGCATTTTTTATTGTTTTAGAATCAATTTCCTTAAGAGGTATTATTTCTGATTTTTTTCTTAATTCACTAAATTTTTTATTCCAGATATCATTAGCTGTTATTATCACTAATTGAGAAGTGAATTCAATTATTCTTAGAAGCTCTGAAAGTCCGCCTCTATCAGCTTCTGAAATTCCGTCTACTTCATCTATTAAAAGAAACTTTCCTTTTTTTGTAAGTGATTTTTGCTCGATTGCAGGAGCAAGTACTTCTCTAAGTTTTTCTCCGCCCCTTAAATCAGAAGCATTCAACTCAAAAATTTCAAAATTCGATTCATTTGCCATGACATAAGCTAATGTTGTTTTGCCTGTTCCAGGAGGTCCGTAAAGAATTACTGATTTTTTATCTGTTTCACTTTCTTTGAACTTTTCAATAAAATTTTTTAGTTCTTCAATTGCTAATTCTTGTCCTTTAATTTCTGAAAGATGTTTTGGCTGATATTTTTTTGTCCAGCTTGTGGAAGTCATTTTTCCAACTCCTTTTTAATATTATCCTTTTCCCAATCCTGCTAAAACAAAACTCGCGATAAGTGCTTGAAGCTGAATAAAAGGATCAGAACCTTCAACAATTCTAAATTCAGCTTCTCCTGTTTTCTCTGTTAATCTAACCTTTAACTCTGGCTCTATTGGAAGATTCCATATTTCTTTTTGAATAGCTTTAATCACATCTTGTCCAGAAATACTTTCCTTTAGCATTACTTCTAAAAGCTTTTCTCTTGCATTCTTAAAATCTCCTGAAAGAGCATAATCAAGAACTACAAGAATATCTTTTGGCTTTGCATTTGAAATAACTGTTGAAACAAGTTCTGGAGAAATTATTGGAGAGATAGATGCTGTTGATTGTAGAATGTTTATGATTTTTCTGCAATCTCCCTCACTTCCTTCATAAAGCATTTCCACTGATTCATTGCTTATTTGAAGTTTTTCACCTGCTTCAATTTTTCTTATTACTTTCTCTGCATCTTTTTTTTCTAATAATTTAAATCTGAATATAGCGCAACGAGATTGAATCGGATCAATAATCTTGCTTGAATAATTGCATGAAAGTATGAATCTACATGTTGATGAATAATTTTCCATTGTTCTTCTCAGGGCTTGTTGAGCTTCAGGTGTTAAAGCATCTGCTTCATCCAGAAAAATAATCTTAAATGGAACATTTCCTATTGATTTTGTTCTTGCAAAATTTTTTACTTTTTCTCTTATTATATTAATTCCTCTTTCATCACTTGCATTAAATTCTAGATAATTTTCACGCCAATTTTTTCCAAAAAGCTCTTTTACAATTATTAATGCTAAAGTTGATTTTCCTGTTCCCGCAGGTCCAATAAAAAGAAGATGGGGAATATTAAGTGAGTTTGTGAGTGATTGAGCTTTTTTAATTATGTCATCTTGTCCTACAACATCCGAAAAAATGTTTGGCCTATATTTTTCAGTCCAAATTTCGCTTGTCATATTACCTTATTTTCAATACAACTTATAAACATTATGGGGATGATTTAATATAAAATACCAATATTCAGAATTTTTACTTGCTTCTAGCTCTCTTTAACTTTCTTTTGTGTTTTTCTTTCTTCAGGCGCTTTCTTTGCCACTTCCATCTCATCTGTCGCTTCTTTTTCCATCTTTTTGATGATCGTTTCATGATAAATTCTGGAGAAATTTGTTTTTAAAGTTATCTAAAGAATAATTAAAAAATAATTTGTGTCTATTTGTTTTAATTAGAAAACGCCCCTGCCGAGATTCGAACTCGGGTCACGGCCGTACTCCAAAAGAAGACAAACGCCAGCAAGCTGTCATTTGTGAGAGGGCCGCATTCTTGGCCTCTGAACTACAGGGGCTTTGCTCCTGAAGATTAGGTCGAACTTCACACATTTATTTGTGAGTGCCTGAACTACAGGGGCTCACTTCGTTCACCCTATGCTGCCTAAGCGTAGTCTTCATAGGGCTTATTGCAATCTATTTGCACTGCTATTTTAAGAAGTAAGAAAAATTCATTTAAAAACATTAACTTATTTTATCAGAAAAACAGCATCGTTTGGCCTTACTTTATCAGGAACTTTTATTCCGATATGGTCTCCTTTCTTTGCTACTTTTACTTCTTTTCTCTCTATTTGAATACTTGAAACTAAAACTTCAAAATCAGTTGTTGCACCTTTTATGTGGATTTTGTCTCCAATCTTTAAACTTCCAGAGAGTTTTATAGCTGCTACACTCACATGACTAAAGTAGCTTGAGACTCTGCCAATCTCTTTTTCAGAAGTTTTTACCATGATTTTCTCAAGGATTTGATATATTTAAATTTATAGCCCCACACCTATAGCATCCTAAATTTAAAAATAGCCCCACCAGGATTCGAACCTGGGTCACGAGCTTTCTCTGTTCACTTGTGAAATGAGAGTGAAAGACCAAGGTCTTACTCCAGAGGCTCGTATTCTTGACCACTGAACTATGGGGCTTTAGCATCCATAGGACTTAGCAAAATTTCTTATTTTAGCTTGAACTATGGGGCTTTGTTTTGTCTTATATTTTCTGTAGATTTTCTGGTTTTTAAAATCAATCTTTTTTAAGATGTAAAAAGCAAGGGATAAATTTAAATTTCTTTATTTTCTCTTATATTCATGTTTAAAAAAATACATTTACTAATTGGTTTTTTCATAGCTCTTTATTTTCTTCCATTTGTTGAGCATAAAGTTGTATTTTTTCCTATTGTTTTAATCGCAAGTTTAATTCCAGATTTAGATTCAATAGTTATTCCAAAGAAAGATTACAAAACTCTGAAATTTCTTAATTCACAATCATATAGAGAGTTTATGCATAGTTATACTTTTTGCATTTTATTATCAACTTTATTGGCATTTTTTTATCCTATTTTAGCTCTTCCTTTCTTTTTAGGATATTCATTTCATTTATTCTATGACAGCCTTACAGTTGATGGAATAAATCCTTTTTGGCCTCTTAAAGTTAAAACCAAGGGATTAATTATTCCAGGCAAAAATTCTGAAAAAGCTATAATGATAATTTTGATTATTCTAATTCTTTTTTTCATACTAAGATATTTGTTCTGAGACTTTAGAAAGATTTTTATACAACTGACTCTTTTTTAAAAAGATAAAAGGAGCTGTTTTAATAAAAATGGTAAGTTTTTGGTTAATTGCTGTATTAGCTGCATTAGTTGTTTTTCTAGCTTTTAAAATGAATAACTTCAGAACAAAAGCAGCTTACATATTCATTTTTTTAGGTGTTTCTTTCCTTCTTTTAACGAGTTTTTTAGTTTTTTCAGGTCAAGAAATTAATTTAACAACAGTTGAAGGAGTAACTTCTGCAATTAAAACATATGTTTCTTGGATTGGAAATGCAGGCTCAAATGTTATTAAAATTTCAAGTTATGTCTTAAAGCAGGAATGGAAAGAAGACGACATAATTAATTTAACAGGTTAGAATGAAAGTAATTGCTCTTGTTATTATAAAATTTCTTTTTATATCAGCTCTGTTTATAGTTAGTAATGGAAATCTTTATTTAAAAGAATCAGAGCAGAGAGATGTTTTTTTCCAGGCTTATTCTAATTGGATCTCAGGAGTTTTTAGTCAGGGCATGGAAGTTGCAGGATATGTAATAAATTCTCGATGGCTTCCTGAAAATTCTTCATCTTAATGCCAACATAAGTTTTAAAAACTATAAATGCTATCTAAATTTATTAGAATAAAAATGGTTAAAAAAAAGAGGTCTACAGTAAGTCTTAAGAAAACAAATTCAAAGAATAAAGAGCCTTTTCCACTTAGAGAGAGGACAGATATTGCATTAAAAAATTTCTTTTTATTTTTGGTAATATTTATTTTTTCCTTTGTTTTGTATAATTTTTCGAGTGGCGATTTATTTAAAAATTTCTTTGGAATACTTTCTTTGATTTTTGGGTTTTTATCTCTTGCATTTTTAATTGCTTTTGTTGTTTTGGCTATTCTTAAGTCTGGCTCCAAAAAAAATAATTCTTAATTTTATTGATTAAATTCTAATTCGAGTATTTCTGAAAATGAAAACTTTTTAATAGAGTAAGCCTGAATAAAAATGTTGTTAGATGTTGCCTCAGTAGCTCAGTTCTGGTTAGAGCGCGTCATTGGTAATGACGAGGTCGAGGGTTCGAATCCCTCCTGAGGCTTTTTAAGAGTTTTACTAACATTTATAAAATTGCATCCTTAATCTAAATTATGGCTAAAAAAGAACAAACTCTTGAAGATCTTAAACAGAAATATAAAATATTGCAAGAAAAATACTCTTTGCCTAGTTTTGAAAGCCTTAATGAAGATTTTGTAATAGAAAAAGCATATGAATCTGAAACAGATCTGCTTTTAAGAGAAATTAGGAAATTTATCTGGGATAGAATAGTGAATTATCTAAGACTTATTGAAGGCATATTAAATCCAGTTAATGCACCAATGTTTATCTTTTCTATTGTAAAAATACTTGGAATTGAAGAAAAAAAGAAATTGTCTGAAATTTATAAAGAATTAACTAAATTGGAAATTAGAGTTATAGCAATTGATTTAGATTATGATGAAAGAAAAGAAGCGGAATTTGTAAATAATGCATATTCTATATGGCAAAAAATAAAAAAAGACCTGGTGAATATACTAGAAAAAATTTGTAAAAAGTGGGATGATAAATCAGAGACTTCCAATAAATGCTATTTTGGATAAACTATTTCTAAATTAATTTATTAATAATTTCGTCAATTTCAATTTCAAACAAAGAAATTGGCATCTTCATCCTCCAGTTTTTTAAAATTCGTGGATGAATCTCTCCCAAATATCCAATTCTTTTATTTTTGAATAATATCTCAGCTGTTCTTCCTTCTATAAAATAAGAAGGAATTTTTTCAGCTTCTTTGAATGAAATTTCTTTATCTATGTTTCTGAAAAAATAATCCAAAATCTGCTTAATCCGGGTGAAATTTCCAGGAGAGATTCCTGCAGCAAGAACCTCTTTCTCTTTTATTTTTTTCTCAAATTTATCTAAATAAAAAACTCTTCCGATTTCAAATATCTCTTGAGGATACTCTGCATCAACGTTTTCTGAAAAATTCTTCAGCAGTAAATGAATTAAATTACCTCTTAAGATGTCATATTCTGTTTTTGAATCCGCAATTTCAATTACTTCTTCATTTTTTGAAGATAAACCCATTTTTTCTATTTGATTTTTTCTATTTGTTAGATGATAATTTAAAACTTCAAGCATTGAAATTCCACAGAGAATCTCTGAGAATTTTCTTTTTATTTGTATTTTTTTGTCTTCTTCTCCAATTGCAGATATCTCTGGAATTTCTGGAATAAAATTTTCATATCCGTAGGCTATTGCTATATCCTCAATAATATCTACTTCATGAAGAATATCTGTTCTCCAAGCAGCAATTTCAACGACTCCTTTTGCATAATTGTGCCCCATTCTTTCAAGTAATTTTTTTATCTCTTTTTCCTTTAAATTCAATCCAAGAATTTTATTTACATTTTCTAACGAAATTTTCATCTTTGTAGAAATCAAATTTGGAGTGATTTCTTTTTTACTGTATTTTAAATTCACCTGATAAATTTTTCCACTCATCTCTGCAAGACTTGTCACAATTATATTTAAACAGAATTTGAGAGCATCAAAATCAAAACCAGAACATTCAATAAAAATCTCTTTTGTTTCAGAAGTTACTTTTCCAGTCAATTGTGAATTAATGATTGGAGGCATGCTTAAAATTTGATTATTCGCGTCTATGAAAACTGGAAATTTAGCTTTTCCAGCTAAAAGATGAGCATATTCTTTTCCAGCAGGATGTCTCTGTAGAATCTCCAATCCAGAGAGCTCTCGGCTCATTTCCAGAGGAACAAACTTGATTTGATCTGGCTCCATTGCTTTGAATATTACTGGAAATTTTATTTTATCTAAAGGATAAACTCCAATTGCAATCTTTTTTCTTTTTCTTCCTAAAGTTAAATGCAATTTTTCTTGAATCTCCACAAGTTCTTTTATTCGAAAATCATCAAATTTTAATCCTTTCACAACTGCACAAACAGTATAAGGTCGAATTTCCTTTACAGAAGAATCAATTATCACTTCGTAATCTTTTTCAGGAGGATTTAGGATATATTTCTTTAATCCGATTTTTTTACCGAGATAAGCTAAAAAAGCTCTTTTGAAACCAGAATAAGAAAGCATATCAGGGCGATTTGGAAAAATCTCCAAAGAAAATTCATTTTCTGTAATTGTTTCTATAGGTGTTCCGAACAAAGCTATTTTTTCCTGCATTTCTGCGTCAAATTTTCCAATTTCTCTTTCAAAATCTTTTTTTGGTATTGTTATAATTGCCATTTTATTTTTTTATTTTTTCTGCAATTTTTTTTAATTCTTCTATTGTTTTTTTGGGACCTAGTTGAGTTGATATATAACCTTTGTATGTATTAAAATAAATTTTTTCCTTAGCCCAAGTTTCTTCAAATTTTTCTTCTAATCCATAAATAGGATATAATTTAAGATGAACATGATTAACACCTAAGCCCTCCATTACAATAGCAACTCTTCTTACATTTAGTTTATTTTCTAATAATTTTGCAACTTTTTTTGTAGCTATCATTAAATCTTTATAGGCTTTATCAGGCATATCTGTAGCATCACTATCATAATGTTTCTTTGTTAAAACTAAAGTCATTCCTTCTGTATTTGGATTTATATCCAATATTGCTAAATGTCTTCCATCTTCCCAGATTTTAACTGATGGAATCTTTCCTTTTACAATTTCACAAAATATGCATTTCTCCATTAACTTTTTATCCAAAATTTAATTTTTCTTAGCTGATTAAAATCATTTTTATACATTTCCCGGATGTCTTTTATTTGATAATAATCCATTAAAATCCGATCTATTCCAGGACCCCATGCTAAAACAGGTAGATTTTCTCCGAGAAGAGGAATAACCACTTCTGGCCTAAATATTCCTGCTCCGCACAACTCAAGCCATTCTTTTCTTTCAGGATGCCAAACATCAATTTCAACAGAAGGCTCTGTATAAGGGAAATAAGCAGGCCTTATTCTTATTTTTTCAAAACCCATTTTTTTGAAGAATTCTTTAAGATATCCCAAAAGATGTTGAAAATTCACATTCTTGTCTACAACAATTCCTTCTGTTTGATTGAATTCAAAACTATGGCTCC
>VGKR01000013.1 GCA_016866915.1 Candidatus Pacearchaeota archaeon | reverse complement strand
GGTAAAATAAAAAAGATAAAGAACCAGATATAAATATGGCAGAAAAAAAAGAAAAATCAACAGAAAAAGGATTAAGTGAAAAAAAAGAAAATTTTAGTGAATGGTATTCTCAAATTATTGAGAGAGCTGAAATAGTTGACACTCGTTTGGAGATGAAGGGATTCATTGTAGTAAGGCCATGGGGAACTCTAATCATTGAAAAAATGTATGATTTTTATGAAGAAGAGCTTCAGAAAAAAAATCACAAGCCAGTGATAATGCCCTCTGTAATTTCAGAAGCAAATCTAAAAAAAGAATCAGATCATGTCCAGGGATTTACACCAGAGGTTTTTTGGCTTAAAACAGAAAAAGGAGAAGATAAACTCGCGCTTCGTCCAACAAGTGAAACACTTTTCACTCCTATGTTTAAACTTTGGATAAGAAGCCATAGAGATTTGCCTTTAAAACTCTATCAAAGAGGTTCTGTATTTAGATTAGATACAAAAGCAACTCGCCCCTTGATTAGGGGACGTGAATTTCAATGGATAGAATCTCATAACGCTTTTGCAACTAAAAAGCAAGCAGAGAATCAAGTTCAAGAAGATATTGGAATAACAGAAACAATTATGCATCAGAAATTTGGAATTCCATTTCTTCCATTAAAAAGACCTACGTGGGACAAATTTGCAGGAGCAGAATACACAATTGGCTCTGATGTAATTATGCCTGATGGCAAACTAATTCAACAACCATCAACACATTTAATGGGACAGAAATTTTCAAAAGCATTTGATGCAAAATTCAAAGATGAAAAAGGAAATGAGGATTATTTATGGACAACAGCATATGGTCCTGCAATTTCAAGAATTTTAGTTTCAGTGATTTCAACTCATGGAGATGACAAAGGATTAGTGCTTCCCTTCTGCATTTCCCCTATACAAATAATAATTGTTCCAATCTACACAAAAGAAAATAAAGAAAAAATAATAGCTTATGCAAAAAGAATAAAAAACAAATTTAAAAAATATAGGGTTGAAATTGACGAAAGAGATTTCTACACACCTGGCTGGAAATTTAATGAATGGGAATTAAAAGGAGTTCCTTTTAGAATTGAAATTGGAGAAAAAGAATTGAAAAAAGATAATCTAACTTTATTTCTAAGAGATGATAGAAAAAAAGAACTTCTTTCTTTAAGAAATATTAACAAATTAGATAAATATTTCGAAGAATTTGATAATCGATTAAAGAAAAATGCTGAAAAAATATTGAAAAACAGCATAATAAATTGCAAAACAAAAGAAGAGATTAAAAAAGTCATCAAAGAAGGCAAAATCGCAAAAACAAATTTCTGCTCAATAGAAAAAGAAGGAATAAAATGCGCAGAATATGTTGAAAAAGAAATAAATGCAGATATTAGGGGAATTCTTGCAACTAAAAAAGAAATTTCTTCTGGAAATTGTGTTATATGTAATAAGCCTGCAAAAGAAATTGTTTATATTGGAAGAAGTTATTAGAAATTATTGTATAAGTTTTCTAAGATTTTCTCTAAATTTCTCTAAATCATCTATATTAAGTTGTCCGCCAACAGCATTTTCATGTCCTCCGCCACTTGCATTTTCAAAACCCTTTAGTGCTTCAATTATAATTTCTCGAACTTTCTTTCCTCGCATAGAAACATTTGCTTTTGCTCCCTTGATATAAGCAACAACAATTATTTTTTCTGGAAAAAGATAATATAATTCATTTGAAAGATTTCCACTTATGCTTAAATCTCCACCATACTGAAAAAAAAGCATTTTATCTTTATTTCTTCCAATACAGCTCGCTTTTTTTAATAAGTCACGATATTTTATTTCTATTTGCCTAAATCTTTTATGCATTGTGTAATTTTTATTATTTTCTTCAAGAACTTCATATGGTGTTTTAACTTTTATCATAAATCTTATCATATTCATCACATTTGTTGTTCTGTCTTTAAGTCCAAAATCCAAAAGCCGCGCAATTCTTCCTATTTGAGAACGATAATAAAGGTCAGGAGGAAAATTTGAAGAAACAGCTAAATCAGGATATTTTTTTCTAAAATCTTCATAAAATTTAGGTATAAATTGATCTGCAACACATCCAGTCATAGCAATCCACAAATTATCTTTTTTATTTGTTATTTGATAACATAAAGCAGTTACAGGTTCATTTTTTTTAGATTTGTTAAATAAAGGATTGTAATAAAAAACAAAATGAGGAATTAATTCTTTTTCAATAGCATGATGATCTATCCAAACAACCGGAATATTTATTTTTTCTACCTCTCTAAAAAATTCTTCAGAAACAACAGGTTTATCTAAAATAAAAATATAATCTGCTCTAAATTCATTAGCTTTTCTAAGATAATCTTTGTCTAATCCAGGAAAAGAGCGTATCGGAACACCTCTTCCTCTTTCAATATATCTTTGAAGCAACAGAAAAGAGCAAAATCCATCTGGATCATTATCAAAGAAAAATATTGGATTTTGGGCCTTAGATAAATGCTCTCTTATCTCTTCAACTTGTTTTTTAGTAAGCATTAATTCTAAAAGAAAAGCTCGTTTTTAAATTTCTTCATTTAATTTTGAAAAATCTAAATTCTCTTGCCCATAAGAATTTTTTCTTTTTCCTAAGTTACGTCTGGAAATATGAAAAATCTAAATTCTCTTACCCATAAGAATTTTTTCTTTTAAATTCTTGATTTCATCAAAAAGAGAATCAGCTAGATTTTCATTTTTAAGTGCGGCAACCAAGGATTCTTTTTCGGCATTGAATAATTTATCAGGAGTCTTAAACAAATTAAGCAGAATCTTTATGTCTTTTCTAAGCAAATTTGTTTTGGAAAGTATTCTCATACCTTTAGAAGAAATTGATTTATCATGGAGTTCTCCAAAAAGAAATCTAAGAATATTTGAAGTTTCAAGTAAAAAATCAAAATTCATGTTTTTCAGCATTTCATCTTTTTTAGTTCTTCCAGAAGAGAAATAATCTTTGATTATGCTTTCTCTTTCTTTGCTGAGATTTTTTACTAATTCTTTTAATCTCATGCTGACAATAATTCCTTCTTTTCCTAATTCAACAAGATATCTTTTAACATTCTCTGAAATTCTTCGTATTATTTCAGCTGTCTGCAAAACACCGCAAACATCACTCATTGTAGTTAGATTTGTAATCTCAAGAACATTAAGATGAGAAAGAAGTTCATCAAAAATATCTTTTTGTTTTTCTAAAATTTGTAAAGTTTCAGCTGCTCTTCTAAGAATCTCAGATGTTTCTTCAAGATAATGGCTTTCATCTCCAAAATATAAAGATATTTTTTTTCTTCTTTCAGACACAGCAATAACAATTGTCTGAAATTGCTTAGCTGTTCTTTCTGCTGCCTTATGTCTTGTACCTGTTTCTTTTGTTGAAATTTTAACACTTGGGCTTAGAAGAGTGTTCGCATATAGAATTTTTTTTAAATCAGTTGAAACAATTATTGCTCCATCCATTTTTGAAAGTTCTACAAGTTTAGATGGACTAAATTTGCAATTAATTTTAAATCCGCCATCTACAACACTATAAAGTCCTTCTTTTTCAAAAACAATTAAAGCACCCATGCCTGCATGAAGAATGTCGTCCAAAGCTGTTCTTATAGATGTTCCCGGAGAAAAGATTTTCAAGACATCAATTATATCTTTTTTTTCTTCTGTATATTCTTTTTTGATTATTGCTTTAGAAATTTCTTTTTTAACTTCTTCTTTTATCTCTTCTTTTGTTTCCTTATTTATATTTTCCAAAGAAATTAATTCTGTACCAGAAATCAATTTTTCACCCATAAATATCAAAATATATTATCCCTATATAAATTTTTATCTAAATTTTCTCAGGACAGATTTTTATTTTACAGATGCCCAAAGTAAAGGAAGAGCTATTGTTGCATCACAAAAGACATCTGCATAATCAGAGTTTCTTTTAGCAGTAGGCTTTAATTTCCCCCAAGAAATTCCTTCTTCAAGTGGGGCTCCTGAGCTTCCTCCTGGCTCTGGCCTATCCACTGTTATTTGAATTCCATAATCTGCTCCTGTAGAAAACTGTAAACTTTGCTGAATAAAGTTCTTTGGCACTCCACCTCCCAAATAAATAACTCCTTTTTTCTTTGAATTCCATGCTATATCTATAAGGGATTTCATATCTTCAAAAGCATCTATTGATAATTTCTTTCCCGCTGCAAGTCTTCCCCAAACCATGAGTCCTATTCCAGAATCAGCAATACTTGGACAAAAAATAGGAATATTCTTTTCATAGCAAATTCTTAAAAGACTATTTTCTTCTTTCAGTAAAAGTTCTCCAATTTTTCTAAGAAAAGAAGTTATATTCTTACAATTCTGAAATTTTTCCCAATTCTCTTCAAAGAATCTTTCAATTTTTTCATAAGTTGTGTTTTTCATAAAAACATTATGGATTCTATCAAATCCTTTTTTAGAAAAATCAACATCATCCCAAACATCACAGGCATAGTGAGACTCTCCTAAGGCTTCTGCTAAATCATGTGTTAGATTTGCGCCTGTAGTCACAAAAACAGATATTTTATCTTCTTTTATCATATCAATAAGAATTTCTTTCATTCCAGCAGGCACCATTGCTCCAGCAACACCCAAAAAAACAGTACAAGCACTATCAGAAAACATTTTTTTCATTATTTCTGAAGCTTGTCCGATTTTCCTAGCTCCAAAACCAGCTTCTTCCATTTCACTAACTAATTCAGAAATTTTCATATCTTTAGTGATTTTTATTGGCTTTATTCTATCCATATTCAGTTCCTTAGTTTCTTTAAAAAAAAGCTGTTTATAAAACTATTCGCTGAATTTAAAGGATATATGTACTGCCAGACAAGAATCTTTTTAAATCAAAATATCTATGAATTTTCATGAATAAATGGTTTGAACTTTTATTGGGTTTGATTCTGCTTACGGGAGTTATTTTAGTGGGATGGGCTTCTTCAGTATATTCCTGGACTCTATTTGGCAAAGATTTTAATTTTCTGCATGCAGCATGGATATTTCTAAAAGGCGGAATTTTTTGGTTTGCGGCAATGGTGGCTCTTTTTCTGATTATATTAGGCATAAATGATTTAAGAAATTAGAGAAATTATCTAAGAAAAAAGATAAAACTCCCTTCTATAAGTGCTGCGAGAATTAAAAGAGGAATTACTATGAAAAGAAAAACTCTCAGAGATTCGCGCAGATAATTTCTCAATGAGAGCAATTTATTTTTCTGAAATATAAATGTTCCAAGTTTAAGTCCAAGACCTAAAGAAAGAAATAATGCAGGTAACTCAAAAATTCCATGCGGAAAAAGTCTCCAAATAACAAAAATACTGCTAATTTGAACAGAACGCGCAATAACAAAACCAAGGATATAGCCATTAACTCCGCAAACTATCGCTGAAAAAATCCCAAGAAATATTCCAAAAATCATTCCGAGAAAACTGCTTTGAAGATTGTTAATAAAAATAAAATTAATTAGCTCTAAATGAGACATTCCCTCTGTTTTACTTAATAGATTCTCAATAAATTTTAAAATTTGTTGCTCAAGGATTTCTGGAGCAGGAATCAATGCTCCAATCAGAACAGAAAGCATAAAAAATCCTAAAATGATCAGGATATAATTTCTAGATTCTAAAAGATAATTCCAGCTTTTGATATAATTTTTTTCAAGAAAGCTCTTAGAATTTTTTCTCTTTTTTTCTTTCATTTTTATTATCTGAATATCTTTCGCAGATATTCTGTTTTTCTTTTATATTTTTTTCTCAGATATAATCCATAAATTATCCCGATAATTAATCCTCCCAAGTGTGCTGTATTTCCTATGGGAATATCTCCTGCAATAGAAATCAGCCAAAGAACAATTAAAATTCCGGGACCAGCATATTTTATCTTTATAGGTATAGGAATAAACATAATAAAAACAGGTAAATTTGGTGTTAGAAGAATCAGTAAACCCACAAGTCCAAATAAAGCTCCTGATGCGCCAACTGCAAAGGTTTCAAAATCAATTGGAAATATCAAAGACGCGAGGACGAAAAATAATCCTGCAAAAAGACCAGAGGCCATATAAAAGTAAAAATATCTTTTTGCCCCCAATATTTTCTCAATAAGATTTCCAACAAATAGCAGAGAGAACATATTTGCAAAAATATGAAAAATTCCTCCGTGCATAAACATGCTAGTGACAAAGGTCCACAAATATTTTCCCTGTAGAATATTCGAAGGTTTTATCGCGATATAATCTAAAGGAACATTCAATCCGAGAAGAATCAAAAAAAGAATAAAAGCTACAATATTAATCAAAATTAAAGTAAGTGTAACATTAAAGCGACTAAATAATTTTCTTTTTTTTGGATAAAAAGTATACTGCCTTTTCATTGAAATTATTTAGATTTCCTAGTTTTTCTTTTATTTTTGAATTTTTTACTAATTTTTTTCTTGACAGATTTTTTAGAATAAATTTTCTTAGAGAATTTCTTTTTTACTGCCTTTTTCTTTTTAGCAGTTTTTTTCTTTTTTTGGATTTTAATGTTTTTTTCTGCAGTCTTCTTCTTTAAAAGTCTCTTAGATTTAGAAATTGCTTTTTTCTTTTTTTCTTCTTTGTTTCTCTCTCGAGATTTCTTTTTTTGATTTTTTTCATTTTCTTTACGAATTTCCTCCTCTATAACAATCAAATCTTTTTTCAATTTATCAAATATTTTTCGCATTTCTTTTATTGATTTTGTATTATCCTTCAAAGTAAAAATAGAACCGCATTCATTGCAGGTAAAATTATGAATAAGTGCATTTTCTTCATTAAGCTCTATATTGCATCTATCACAAAAATAAAATCTTTTTGTTTCTCTGCTTTTTGCTTGATGTTCCAATTGTTCCAGTCTTTTCAAATATTCATTTCTCAAAAATTCAAGGCATTTTATCGGTTCAATTTTCCAGAAATAAGTATACCATCCTTTTCTTTTATCTTTTTTTCGGGTTGAAGAAACAAGTCCGTAATCAGACGCCTTATATAGAATATTTCGTATCTGATTTACTGTAAGATTAAGTTTCTTTGCTATTATAAATTCATTAACATACTTAGGTGTATCTAAAAGATCCGTAATATCTTCGGCTGGTTTTCCAGCAACAAGAGACATAGCATCTTTGATAAATTTATTTAGCATTTGAAATTTAAAAGATTTTTAAACAGATATTTTTCGTTTATTCTTTTCAGATTAATAAAAGACAATTTAATAATCTTTAGTTTTAAATATTCATTCATAAGAGTAAAGGTTTTTAAACCTGTAGGATATTTTATATATATCAGAAAATCTATATTTAAATAACAAATGGGATTATTTGGTAAAAACAAAAAAGAGGTAAGAAAAGAGGCAATTTCTTCATTGCCAGAATTGCCAAAATTGCCTGATTTTCCTCCTTTTGAAAAAGAAGAGAAGATCAAATACAACTTGCCTAGTTTTCCTTCTAGTTCTTTTGGAACAAAATTTTCTCGAGATACAATTAAAGGGGCTGTTTCAGGGGATGAGGATGAGTCTTTTGATGAAGAGGAATTTGATGATGAATATGAAATGTCACAAATTCCAATGAAAAAGCCAATGACTCGAGAGATAGAAGACCAGCCATTGAAAAGATTTGAAAAAGAATTTCCAAAGAAGCATTATGAAAAAAATGTAAAAAGAACAATTGAAGAGGGAATTCCCTCACAAGAACCTATATTTGTAAGAATAGACAAATTCGAAGATTCTCTAAAGATTTTTAGTAATACAAAAAAGAAGCTTTCAGAAATTGAGAAAACACTTGATGAAATGAGAAAAATCAGAGAAAAAGAGGAGGCAGAGCTTCGTGAATGGGAAAATGAAATCAGATTAATGAAAGGGCATATAGAAAAAGTGGATAGAGATGTTTTCTCTAAAGTTTAAAAATTAATCAAATAAGCTGTTTATAAAACAATTAAGATGTCTAAAGATACTGCAATACACATAAAATTAGAATATGGAGAATCTATGGGAGCTAAAAAAGATGTTCTTTCTTCAGAGATGAGATTATTAAAACTTGCTCAGGCAATAAAAAGATATGGAGAGTATAGAATAAGAGAAGCTGAATTAAAAAGAGATTTTGCTAAAAAAATTAAAGAAATAAAGACAAATATAGGAAAATTGCAAAGAGAACTTCCAAAACCAAGATTGCCAGAGATTCTAAAAAAAAGTGAAGAAGAGAAAGAGTCTCCTAAAGCTAAGAAGATTTCTTTTGACGCAAGCTTAGAAGAGCAGATAAAAGAAATAGAAAATCGACTTAATGAACTTAAAGTGATGTGATTAAAGCCGAGCAAATAATTTTTAAAAGTTTGATTCTAATAAAAAGATATGATAAAGAAAAGTTTGAGTCGAAAAGAGCTTATTAAAAAATATTTGAAATTTTTTGAATCTAAAAATCATAAGATTATTCCGGCTGTGCCGCTTTTACCAAAAGGAGATTCTTCTGTTTTATTTACAACAGCAGGAATGCATCCTTTGATTCCATATTTATTAGGAAAGAAACATCCTTCAGGAAAAAGACTTGTAAATGTGCAAAAATGCATTAGAACAACAGACATTGAAAAAGTTGGAAACAACTATCACCATACTTTTTTTGAGATGCTTGGAAATTGGAGCCTTGGAAATTATTGGAAAAAAGAAGCGATTGAATGGAGTCTTGAATTTTTAACAAGAATTTTAAAATTAGAAAAAGAAAAGATTGCTGTTTCGGTTTTTGAAGGAGATTCTTCTGCATCAAGGGATATTGAATCTGCAAAAATTTGGAAATCTCTGGGAATTTCTGAAAAAAGAATCGCTTTTCTCAACAAAGAAGAAAATTGGTGGGGCCCTGTAGAAAAAACCGGAATCTGCGGACCAGATACAGAAATTTTTTATTGGAATTCAGAAGAAATGCCTGCACCAGAAAAATTTGATTTTTCAGATAAAAGATGGGTAGAAATTGGAAATAATGTTTTATTGCAGTATTCTAAAAATGAAAAAGGAATTTATGAAGAAGCTAAACAAAAAAACATTGATTTTGGCGGAGGAGTTGAAAGAATTATAACAATATTAAATGGATTTGAAGATAATTATCTAACAGATATATGGAAACCGATTATTGAGAAAATTGAGAAAATTTCTAAAAAAAATTACGAAAATTCAGAATATACAAGAAGTTTCAGAATTATTGCAGATCACATAAAAGCATCTGTTTTTATATTGGCAGAAGGAATTATTCCAAGCAACACTAAACAGGGATATGTTTTAAGGAGATTAATTAGAAGAACAGTAAGGCATGCAAAAGAATTAGATATTAAAGAAAATCTTTCAGAGATAACCAAACCAGTTTTTGACATGTATAGTGATTATAAAATTCTTAAGGAAAATCGAAATAAAATTATTCGGGAGTTAGATAAAGAAGAAGAGATTTTTTTAAAAAAATTAGAGCAAGGTGAAAAAATCTTGAAAAAGATTATTCACTCTGGAAAAAAAATTTTAGAGGGAAAAATTGCGTTTCTTCTTTATCAAAGTTACGGCTTTCCTTTAGAACTAACGAAAGAAACTGCAGAAAGATTTCATATTAAAGTAGATGAAAAAGGTTTTGAAAAAGAATTGAAAAAACATCAGGAAATCTCAAGGACAGCTTCAATTGGAAAGTTTAAATCTGGTCTGTCAGATTTCGGAGAGAAAACAATCAAACTTCACACGGTAACGCATTTGCTTAATGAGGCTCTGAGGATTGTTCTTAATAATCCAAAAATTTTCCAAAAGGGGAGCAATATTAATTCAGAAAGATTAAGATTTGATTTTAATTTTGACAGAAAACTTACAGAAGAAGAAAAGAAAAAAATTGAAAATTGGATTAATGAAAAAATAAAAGAAAATCTTCCGGTCACTTTTGAAGAGATGTCATTAAAACAAGCGAAACAAAAGGGTGCTCAGGGAGTTTTTGAAGATAAATATGCGGAAAAAATAAAAGTTTATTTTATTGGCCACAAGGGAAAAGAAATATCAAAAGAGATTTGCAATGGCCCGCATGTCAAAAATATTGGAGAAATTGGAAAATTTAGAATAAAAAAAGAAGAAGCGATTGCTGCGGGCATTAGAAGAATAAAAGGAGTTATTGAATAATCTAGTTGTTATTCTGATTATAAACTTCAAGGAGATTATATTTTTCTTTTAAATGCTTAAATCTCCATAAATTAAGAATTCCTATAACAGTTCTTTTTCGTATGTTATTAAGAAGTTCAGCGTCTTTATATTCATAGATTCTTTCTGGTAAAGAAATTCCTTCTGAGATTAAAATTATTTCTGGCTGACTTTTTAATTTTACTCCATTGTTAAATTCCATGGAAAAATCCGTGATTAGAGCAGGTCCGCTTGTTTCAATAAAACAATAGCCACTACCGTAGAAGCTCTCGCGCAAGGGACAAGCTATTCCGGCTGCTTCGTGATTTTCTTCTGAGAAATAAAATATTGAAACTCCGTATCCAAGCTCTTTTAACATAAATGCAAGAAGCTGAGATTTTTCTCCGCAGATTCCTTCGTTATCATATAAAACTTCATAAGGATATTTAGAATAATCAACTTCAATTCCTCCAAAAAATATCTTTTTTTGCGGAGAGCTGTAAGGAATGTTTTGAACTAAACTAATTGCGATTCTTGCCTGTTCAGTTTTATCATTCGGTGCTAGATTTTGAATTCGTTTAACTAAAGGCAGAATATATTCTCTTTGAATTTCATTCTTAATTGCTTTCTGCTTAAAATCAGACCTAAAAGTCAACTCTTCTCCATAACTAGTCACAAACCTCGAAAGATTTGTAACATAATTATAAGCTCCCTCATAAACAACAAAAGGAATTTGATATTCCTTTTCTCTTAAAGAATAATTTAAATGCAGAATTCCTGGATTTTTACTATATTCTGAAATACAAAGATTTGCTTCTTTTTTAGATAAAAATTGGGGACATCCACAAAGAGAGGCTTTTTCAATTAAAATTCCATTTTCGCAATAATAAGGTTTGTCTAAAGAGCAGGTATTATAAAAAGTTCCATCTCCGCAAGTTGGAATTTTCTCGAATTTTTTTTCAAACAATGCAATATTCAAAGCTAAGAAAGTAAAAACAATAAGAATAAGAAGAACAAGAATAATATATCTAGGCAGTTTAGATTTTGAGTTC
>VGKR01000012.1 GCA_016866915.1 Candidatus Pacearchaeota archaeon | reverse complement strand
TAATGAATTGAGAAATGCTCTAGGAAAAACAAAGAGCAGAGGAATTAATAATAAAAACTCTAAAATTCCAAGAGTTCTCAATAATCTGAGTTTATTTAGGATTTTTTTCATGAATATAACCTCTTTGATTACAATCCAATCGCAATTTAGTATTTAAAATTATCTAGAACAAGACAGCCTCTGAAAGATTTATTTGAGAATATAATCAATATAATCTTCTCTTTCGTTTATTGCAGCTTTTGCCAGCACCCAGCCTAATTCTTCTAAAGGGATATTTTTTGCTTTCATCTCTTCTAATATTCGCTCCCCTCCAATTAATTCCAAACCAGATTTAAGTCTTCTTGTGTTGCTTCTTGCGAATTCATTGAGTATTCCTCTACTTAAAAACAGATAAATATCGTTAACAACAAGGTCATGTGAATCGTCTGCAGATGCGACTCCGATTAAATATCTTTCATCTTCATATAAAATTTGTGAGCAAGAATCTTTAATATCTTCTCTTATAGGACTTTCCATAATTTTTCTACTCTTTTTTTACTTTTAAGCATTTATGTCTTTTAGAATAAAAATGGCCCCGGGAGGAATCGAACCTCCGCGTGCACGGTGTAAACGTGCCGGTCTACCATTAGCCTACGAGGCCCTAATATTTTTAGGATTTTTGAGTTATAAAACTTTCTAAATAAGTTCAATCTTCAAAACCTTTATAAGTCTTTAGAAGTTATTTTTGTAATGGCTAAGACAATCAAAAACAATGAATATAATGAGTCAGCAGGTATTCCAGAAATGAATCTTGGAGAGAAATATTCTGAAAATAAGAAAAATACAGCTGAAAGTCCTGAAAAAATGCAGAAAGCCCTGGAAAAAACAAAAAAAGAACTTGAAAAACTAAAAATCTTTATTGTTAAAAAATATCCTTTTACAGAAGCTATTGGCATTCTTCCGCCTCAAGCAGTGAGTTTATTTTTAGAAGAAGAATTAGAAGAGAATATTGCAAAAGAAGAAGCTGAAAAAATTCAGAAAAAAGTTCATCTTTATATTATAATTCCAGAAGATAAATTCAAAGATATGTCAAAAATAAAAAAAGAAATTGTTTCTGAAATTGAAAAATCAAAGCAAAATGTTTGGATTCATATAAAAACACCTGTTGATGTCTGGGAATCCTGCCTTGACAGTAAATTTGAACTTGTTAATGCAATTGGAATGTCTTTTCCACTTCACGACAAAGGAATTCTTTCTGCATTAAGAGTTGCTGAAATTCACAAATCACTTGTTCTTCAGAAATTTGACAAGTATGTTGTATCTTATGTTGTCGGCGGAAGTTTGATTAGAGGAAATGTTACAAAAACATCTGACGTTGATTCTTTTGTGATTATTAATGACACAGATGTAAAAAGAATGCCTAGACTTGAACTTAAAGAAAGACTTAGAGGAATGATTTATCAATACATTGCAGAAGCAACAGCTCTTGCAGGTGTAAAAAAAGACATACTTAATGTCCAAATTTATCTTCTAACTGATTTTTGGGAAAGTGTAAAAGATGCTCATCCTGTTATGTTTACTTTTATTCGAGATGGTGTTCCACTTTATGATAAAGGAACATTTCTTCCTTGGAAAGCTCTTTTGAAAATGGGAAGATTAAAACCAAGTCCAGAAGCAATTGACATGTTTATGAAAACAGCTGAAAAAACAGGAGAATTTGTTGAAAGGCGTTTGATAGATGCAATGATTGATCTTTATTACAAGGTTCTGAATCCATCACAGGCACTTATTATGCTTTATGGCTCTCCACCTCCAACTCACAAAGAAACACCTAAATTAATGAAAGATATTTTTGTAACTAAGGAAAAAATTTTGAAAGTTTCTGAAGTTTCTGTTCTTGAAAAACTTGTAGAAATGTTTAGACAGTACGAGCATAATCCTAAGATGAAAGTTACTGGCTCTGAAATAGATGTCCTTACAAAAAGTTCAGATGTCTACATAAAAAGACTTGAAGAATTAAGAAAAGATATTGAAAAAAGAAGCCAGGAAAAAATAATAGAACAGATTTATCAAGAGATTTTTGAATTGCTTGGAGCAATTATAGGTAAAAAATCTCAAGTCGCAAGTGTTGCTGAATTTGATAAGCTTGTAAAAAAAGGAAAATTCACACAGCAGCATTCTAAAATTCTAAAAGACATAATTAAAGCAAAATCTGAATTCAAAAAAACAAATATGAATATTCATAGAGTTGATGAAATAAGAAAAAATGCAGCAATATTAATTAATGAATTACTTGATTATTCTCAAAGATGCGATCTCGTGGCTTTGGAAAAAGGAAGAATGAGATTAAGATACAAAAAGAATGGAAAAGATGCTCTTGCAGAGCTTTTGCATTGTAATGGTGAAAGTTTTTTGTTTGTTGATGGAAATATTAAAAAAATAACAGAAAAAGTGGAGAATTCTAATATGAAAGAAGTTTCTAATGCAATTGAACAGCAGAAAGCAAGAAAAGAGCTTGAAATTTCTTCAAAAATCTTTGAATTACTTAAAAAAGAATTAGGAGAATTTGAAATTGTTCTATGAGGAAACTTTAAAAACTGATTTTCTAATTAAATTATAACTTACATAAAATGAAAGGAAAAATTGTTCAATTTCGGCGTGGAAGGCATGTAGTGCATGAAAGGCATTTCTTGATAGATGTAGGTGTAATCACTAAAAAAGAAACTGAGAAATTTATTGGAAAAACAGTTGAGTGGAAATCCCCTGCTGGAAAAATAATCAAAGGTAAAATTTCAGCTTGCCATGGAAGCAAAGGAATAGTAAGAGCTATTTTTGAAAAAGGACTTCCAGGACAAGCAATAACAACAGAAGTGGAGATAAAATAAAATGGGACTAACTAAAATCAAAGATTTTGTAAAAGCCCATTATACAAAATAAAATGGGCTTAAGAAAAGCAGCATCATATTCGAAAAAGAAAGTTGTTCCTTATACTAGAATCAGCAAGAAAAAAGGAAAATCATACATCAAAACAGTTCCTCCCCAAAAAATTGTGAAATTCACAATGGGTTTTGAAGCTCTTTACAATCAGGGAAAATTTCCCCATGAATTACTTCTTGTTGCAGAAGAACCTGCTCAAATAAGACACAATGCTCTTGAAGCTTGTCGACAGTATTTAAACAAAAAATTTGACAAGGAATTTGCAGGACAATATCTTTTCAAAGTTATTCCTTTTCCACATCATATTCAAAGAGAAAACAAAATGCTTGTTGGAGCAGGAGCTGACAGAATGCAAACAGGAATGCAGCTTGCTTTTGGAAAAGCAATGGGAAAAGCAGCAATAGTTAAGAAAGACGGAAGAATTTTTTTCGTTGCTGTTGCTAATGAAAGAGCAGCACAATCAGCAAGGAATATATTAAAGAAAATAAAACCAAAACTTCCCTGCAAAACACGAATACGTTATAGAATTCAAGGCAAAGAAATCGGAGAGTCTAAAGAATTATAGATTTGTTACTTCTGCTTAAAGGTAACAGATAGAAACATTTAAATAGTTGCTATTTCTAAGAAAGATATGGAAGAAATAAGATACAATAGAGCGATCAGGGTCTTGGAAAAAAGATTGCCTGATCATTTAGTTGAAGAATGCCGCGACATTGTTAACAGAACTTATAATATCGACGAAAGTCTTGATAGAGTAAAATTTTATAATCATTTGCTTTCAATGGCACATAGTAAATTTAGAGGAAGTAAATTCAAATCAAAATGACAAAAGCAAAAGAGTTAAGCAAAGAAGAGAAGGAAAAAGCTAGAGAAGACAGCAGACAGATTTCATTGAAAAATCTTAAAGCTTCAAATCTTCAAAATCTAGCTATTGCTTATTTAGCTGACCAAAAAGACAGCGGTTATGGTGAAAACGATAACAGTGCTGTTGAAGAGTTTTTGTATTTCCCTGCACTAAACTCAGGAGCAAAAGTTTACAACTTTGAAACAGGTGAAGAAGTTGACTTGATTAGAAACAGTTTACTGAGTTCAAGACAAGGTGGAAAAAGATATTCAGGACAAGTTTCTGAATATGGAATAATTGAAACAAGCGCAAACATTATACAAAAATCTCTTGCATACATTAAAGCTGGAGATGTAATGGAGCTTATTGGTTCAACAGCTAAGATAAAAGATGCCTATAAAGAAAAATATCTGGGTGATCTGATTAACTCTGCAAATGAAGATGAGAAAAAGATTGGAATGACTTTAGCTGGGAGTTATATGGATTATATAACATCTCAGGGTGTTTCTAAATCTTTAAGCAAGAAATCAGAACAGATAAGAGGCGGATTAGAGAAAATACTTGCTGAGGATAAAGCTAAATAAGTTTAATTTTTTCTTTTTTATTTTTCACCAACTAAATTCTTAACTATTGTTGCCATGACTTGCAGAAATTCTTCAGCTCTTTCCTGCCAGGCATCTATTTCAACACCTTTCAAATCTTTTATTTCTCCGTGAGAAATCTTTTTGTGCAGCATTAACAAATCTCTATACCATACGACATACTTCATTTTTAATTTTCCAGAATTAACAAAATATTCTTTTAAATCTCCTGAAATATGTTCTGGAGAAGCAGGTGGAGCATTTGCAGCAATTAAAGCTGCTTGTGCTGAATCAACCATTGACCAGAATAATCCATCAATTGCTCCGATTTCTGCAGCCTTGCTTCTTGCAATGTGTGCTGGAGCTCTCTGCAAAGATGCATAAATAGCTTCTGGTGTTGGTTTTATTTTTCCTCTAATTAACAGAGCTTTAAGAGGATTAAAAAATCCAGCAAAATCTATCATTGCCTCGCCATATCTTAAAATATTTAGAATAACAGAATCACCCCTCATCAAGTCTTCCCACCATGTGCTTAATCTTATTGTATTAATATGAAGATCTGCTGCATAAGGACTGTTTTTAATTATTTTTTCTAATTCCTGGCGATACCATGCTGTTAGCTCCTGGTCCCAGTTAATTGTAACATCATCTATTATAATCACAATATCAATATCAGAACCAGCTACTGAGCTTTGCTTTACAGTTGAGCCAAAAAGAATTATTGATTTAATTATTCTGTCAAATCTTTTGTAAGCTTTTGTTGCAAAATCAGATGCTATTTCAGATTCTTTTTTTAATTGAAGTGTAGGCACTTCTTTAGCAATTGCTTTTAATTTTTTGGATTTTTGCTTCTTTTTTTTGGATTTTTTTGATGCCATAATTAACCTCTTTTATATTCTATATTATTGAGTATAGTTTTTAAATTTGTTTATTTTTTGATTTTAATCCATTGCTCTTCCGCTCATTCTGCCACCTTGTCCTCCAGGTGAAGAGCCGCCTAATTCTACAGGCAGTCTTGCAAAACCAGCTCCAACTGTTTCATAATTTATCTGCGGAAGCCAGGGTCCTTCCATTCCAGAGAAATATCCTTGATAAAGCCCTGCTGACTGAGACCAGTAAGGAGCCATTTTTAATCCATAGACAGGAGAGCCAAGTGCTTCAAGAGATTCCTGGAAAGGTGGTGATTTGAAATGCTGCCACCAAGCTGATGCTTCAATTATTTTTTTTGCTTCAAATCCTTTTTCACCTAATTTTTCCATCATTTTTTGAAGAGGAACATTTCCCATTCCCATTGGAAGTTCTGTATGCTCAAATCCAAAATTATCTGAAAGATGAATTTCTTTAAGATAAGGTGCTATTTTTTCTGTTTCTTTGACAATATCTTCTTCACTATATCCAAATTTTCTAAGCATGTTTATATGTCCAACATCCCATGTTGCTCCAATTAATTTTTCAGCTTCATGCCTTGCCTGCGATTCAGACATTCCTTCTTTTTTTGCATTCTCAATAAAAATTTCCCGTGATTTTTTAACAACATCTCTTATTCCTTCGCCTGTGCTTAATGCAACTTCTGCAGGTGGATTTTCAATAATCAAAAGAGGAACATTTTTACCTTTGAATTCTTTGTATGTTTTATAAGCTGCATTTCCAAAAGTCTGGCTTGCTTTTTCAACAGCAAATTTTTCAATCGGAACATACATTTCAGGCGTTATTTTATCTTTCAATTCATGAATAACTTCATTCATTGCTTGAGAATGTGTAAAAGGATCTTTGCTTTTTTCTATTTTTTCTTTGAAATTTTCTGAAATTCTTCTTAATTCCATTTTTTGATGCTCATTCGCAAATTCAGTTGCTTTGCTAAATAAAGTATTTGCTTGCTTATGTAAATCCTGAAGATATGCTTCTGCATTTTTGAAATGCCTCCATGCTGCTTGTTGTTCTGGTGTTGGAATTGCTCCTTCTTTGAATTTCCCTGCATTAATATCTTCTATTAAATGTTCGATATGGGGTCTATGTCTTTCTAAAATTTCATCTGCTCTTTCTTTTTGAAATAAAAGTTGAGAAACTGAATTCTGCCATTCTGAGTGATTAATCATCTCAAGTTCTTGCTCTGGTGTGATTTTTTCAGGTTGGAGATTTCCTTTTGCCAAAGAATATTGAATTTTTGGTTCTATAGGTGCTAATCTTCCTGTTTCTCTGTTAACAATAATAAGTTTCTGATATTCTTCATCTTTTTTTCTTTTAGAATAAGGCAAGAATTGAGAGCTTGGAATTCCTGCAGCTGAATGAAAGTTAACAGGTATATTCCCATCTGGATTTAGTTCTTTTGCTCTTAGAAGAGAATCGACAATTCTTCTTTCAGCTGCTTCTCTTTCAGATTCACTATAACCTTGCTGAGTTATTCCAGAAGGCTCTACAATAGGAGCATGCATAGAAATATCAACTCCTGTTAGTTTTGATAATCGATGAACTTCTTTAAGTTGCTGTCTTGGAATAGAATCAAAAATCTCTGGAGAAACACCTTCAACCTCAATGTGTCTTGCTCCTGTAGAAAGTTTTGCTGAAACATCCTGCAAAATATTTGCTGTTCGGGGATCTGTTGTCATTCCGAGATTTCCTGAAGTGGAATAGATATTTTGAGATGGAGCCAGACTTGAATATCCTCCTGAATAAATATCTGAAATTTTATAATCACCTATCTTATAATTGCTCTTTGGCATGATATATAAGAGGATATTTTGTTTAAATAATTTGTCTTTGGGAATAAAAATAGAAGTTAATATCCTTTTGGAATTTTAGGTTTGTAGGTTTTGTATTTTTCTTCTTCAGATTCAAGAGGATTTTGTCTTCCGAGTTTCTCTGGATTTATTCTTTTTGCTGTCCAGGCTTTTTCTCTTTCATTTGATTCTATTTTAGGACCAAAATTCTGAAAGCGAATATTTTCCTGCTCTTCTGAAATTGCTTTTGGTAATTCTCTTCCAATTCTTGAAATATCAATTCTTTCTGGAGTTCTTGCATCTGTTTTTTCAGAAGGTAATTCATAGATTTGTTCGCGATTTTTTTCAGAATAATCAGCACGATTAGAAGTTACATAATCAGAATTCTCTTTTTCTTTCTTTTCTTCAGACAAGCCAATAGAAGTTTGAGGAATTTTTCCGACAAATATTGGCTTTGGTACAGATAATGCTATTCTTTCAAGAGCAGGTGCTTTTGTTTCAATATCTGGACTAAATCGAGTAGAAGAAAATTCAGGAATATTAAAATTTTCATTGAAATCCTCTTCCAAATTTTCTTTTTCTGGAAATTTTTTAATTTCTTCGTCTTTCTTTTTTTCTTTGAATTTTGCAGATTTCTTTTTATTAGATTTTAGTTTGATAGCTATTTTTTTAAGAATTTTTTCTTTTTCAGCGTCAGACAAGAATTTTTTTGTCATAGATAATGGATTTTAAATTATGTAAAGCTTGGCATTCCATGTGCTTTCTTGTAGATATCAAAGAATTTGAATGCTAAATCTTTTGCCATCTCTGCTGCCAAAGGCCTCACATATTCTTTTTCAGCATATGTTTCTGGTTTTAAAATTGTTTTTTGTTTCTTATTTGTATTTTTTTCTTTAACAGCTGGTTTTGAATCATATTTTCCAATTAATGCTAAAAAAGGATTTGAGGTGTCTTTGAGTTGCTCATAATTTTTGCTCTTCTCACTTGGAATTTCTTCCTCCTCTAAGAAAAAATTAATTTCATCTTGAATTTGCTCTAAACTATCATCTGTTGCACCTTGAATTAATCTAAGAACATCTCCGAGATCAGAAGACTCTAATTCCTCTGTTAATTTATATAATTCATCTTCACTAAGAGCATATGGTTTGAATGAAATTTCTGCTCTTCCTCCAAAAGTATAATGGGGTTGCTGACTTATTTTTTGAGGAATTCCTCTAAAACGAAACTCAACTAACACGCATGCATAATAAGCTCTTGTTTTTAATCTCTCAAAATCACGGGGAAGATTTCCTGCAAGCGCCTCATCCCGAGTATTGATTTCTCTTTTTCCAATTAAAACAAGTTCTAAAACAATTGTGTTGAATGCTTTTACTAAAGCAGGATCTCTTCCTCTTTCAGTCATTTCAAGATCACTTGCAATTTTAAGATAAGGTTTTGCCCATCTTGCATAAAGTTTTAATGAATTAACCTGGCTTCGAAGATATGCTTTTTCAATTTCATATCTTTTTCTAAGTTCTTTTTCAGATTGCTCTAACCAGTGATTAAATTCAAGTATTCTTGCCCTTAGTATTCTTTTAACTCTGTCATTCAAATCAATTTTATCAACATCTGAGACATTTTTTACAAAAAGAAATGCATCAATAAGTGTCTGAAATCCCATCTGACCCAATGCCATTGCTTTTATGCTTGAATTTCCTTTTTGAATATCAACCTTATCCATCCATATTTGTTTTAATGAAAGAATAGCTGCCTCGCTTTTTGAAGCTCTCAATTCATCATACTGGCTAAGTCTTAATCTAAAATCCTTTAAATCATAAATAATATTTAAAACGCTTCTTAAAACAGTGTTTATATCTCCGAGAATTTTTGTTCCTTGCTGCTGCATTATTGTTGCTCTTTGTCCGAGTTCTGCAAAATGTCCTGAACCAGGAGAAGAGGTAAAATTGTCAATTAATTTATCAAGTTTAAGTCCAAAATCATTCATTAAGTCAATAATGAAGAAATAAACAGGTTCAAGGGTTTCTGAGCTTGAATCATAAATCAATTTGTGCTGCACTCCAAAACCATCTTTGCCTATAACTAATGCTTGAGGCTCTACTTTATCAGCAGGAATTGCCTCTATCGAGCCATATTCTTTTAATAGATTTTTTCCGTTTTTTGCATAGAGTTTTGGATTGATTTTTCCAATTAAATGAGGAATTGTTGCTACCATACCCAAATAAAAACAAACTTCTATTTTTAAATTATTTGTAAAGAAAAGAAAAAGCATAAACAAGCCAAAATATAACTAACTTTAAAAATAGAGGGTTCTTAATTTTTTTATGGGTTTATTTGGTTTTGGAAAAAAGGGAAGCGATATTGTTGATCTTGCTGAAAGATATAGAAAACAAAAAGAAAGAGAAGAAATGGAAAAAACCAAAACAGTTGAAAAAACTTCATCTTCAGGAATATTCTCGTTTTTTGATTCTGCTTCTAATTCTAAATCAGAGCAAGACAATGAAGAAGTCCTTGATTTGACTAACAATACTGACGAAAAGAAGAAAAAATTTGCAAAAAGACTCGTGGATATGACTGAAAAACTAGAAGAATTGTCGAATTCAATTTATCATCTACAGCAAAGAATCGAAGTTCTAGAAAAAAAAGCAAATGTTAACCGGCTTGATTAATATTAAGATTTATTAATAGTTATTTCTTTTAAGATTTGAATTTGGGGGCTGAGATGGAAAACAAAAATCTTGATGAAAAAATTAAAGCATATGCGTTGAAGAATGCTATTGCATACAGAGGAAAAGCGAGAGTGGATTCTGTAATCTCTTCACTGCTTCACGAATGCTTAAAACGAGAAGATATTAAAAAATGCTCTAAAAAAATATGTGACATTGTAGCTGAAATCAATTGCCTTCCCTGTGAGCTTCAAAAAGAAGAATTTGAAAAAATAAAGAATAAAATAAGCACTAGAGAGTGTCGAGAAGGACTTCCAGAATTACCTGGAGCTAAAAAAGGAAAAGTCATAATGAGATTTGCTCCTTCACCTTCTGGCCCCTATCATGTCGGACATGCTTTAACATCAAGTCTTTCTTTTTTGTTTGTTAAAAAATATGGAGGAAAATTTTATGTTCGAATTGAAGACACAAATCCAGAGAATATTTATTTTCCAGCTTATCGTATGATTAAAGAAGAGTCGAATTGGCTCTTTAACAAAAGCGCTGAAATCTTGATTCAATCAGATAGGATGGAAATATATTATTCTTATGCTAAAAAATTAATTAAGAAAAATGCAGCTTATGTCTGCACTTGTCCTTCTGAAGAATTTAAGAAATTTGTAGAGAGAAAAATTCCTTGTCCCTGTAGAAAATTGGGTGCTAAGGAAAATTTAGAAAGATGGAAAAAAATGTTGGATAAGAAAGGATATGCCGAAGGAGGGGCTGTTTTGAGATTTAAATCAGACATGAAAGATAAAAATCCAGCTATGAGAGATTTTCCTCTTGCAAGAATTAATTTGACATCTCATCCAAGAACAAAAAATAAGTATAGGGTTTGGCCTTTGATGAATTTTTCTGTTGCTGTTGATGATATTGAAATGAAAATGACTCATGTTATAAGAGCAAAAGAACACAGAGATAATGCAGAACGCCAAAGAAGAATTCACAAATCTCTCGGAAAAAAATCACCTTGGGTTGGATTTTTAGGAAGAATACATTTTAAGGACTTTGAATTGTCCTCGAGCAAAATAAGAAAAGAGATAGAAGAAAAAAAATACTCTGGATGGGATGATGAAAGACTTCCTACAATTGCTTCTTTGAAAAAAAGAGGATATAAACCATCTGCTTTTTGGAAATTTGCAGAAAGAATTGGATTTTCTGAAGCAGATAAAGTTTTTGATAAAGAAGAGTTTTTCAAACTTTTAGATTCTTTTAACAAAGATTTTCGTTGTGAATGAAATTTAAAAATTAAGAAAAAATTAAAATCCCGACAACAAAACATTTTTAAAGCCGGAATAATTATGTAGATTATTATTAAATTAAATGAGGATGACAATGAAAAACAAAAGAGGTTTGTCAGACATCGTAGCTACTTTGATAATTATCCTTCTGGTAATTGTAGCAGCAGGAATTATCTGGGTAGTTGTAAGAAATGTTGTGCAGAGTGGTGCTGAACAAGTTGAATTTGGGCAAAAGTGTTTTCAAGTTAACCTTCAATACGTTGGTGTTGTCGATAATGGAGATGACACATATAATGTTACTCTCAGAAGGTTATCTGGAGGAGATGAA
>VGKR01000011.1 GCA_016866915.1 Candidatus Pacearchaeota archaeon | reverse complement strand
TAGACTCATAACCCTCAGAAGGTTCAGAAATAGAAACAGTTACTGCTGGCTCTTCATCAGGACCAACACACTGTCCTCCTGTTACACTTCCGCAAGTTTGATTATCATATGTATATGTAAAGTTAACATAGCTATATTCTGTAGCTGTTAAATTTGTGACAATCCATGTCTCAGAATCAACAATGTATTCTTGCTCTGGAATAGCAACCGGAAAAGATTCATTTGTTATATTCCATGCTCCAGTGACAGTGAAATTGGTTGCTCCTTCTTCACCTGTAAGAGTATAGCCAGTAGAATTAATAAATCCGACACCATAAGAGAATATGTCACATCCCTCTTCTGTAGTTATATTTTCCCATGTATAACCAGCATCTGTGCAGTTTGTTTCGTCTTTATATTGATCAATCACAGCAAATCCCGTCGGCTGTCCGCCCCAATAATAAATAAGAACTATACCCAAAGCAATAATAGCAGTGACAATCAAAAATGAAATTTCTTTTCTCATTTTTTGTTTAGATAAAAAATAAATGTATTCGTGAGCCTCTTTTTATGAGAAATTAAAGAAATCGCTATTTAAAAAGTTTTTTGATGTGAAATATATAGTTAAAAAATTTGATTTAACAGAAGATTAAGAAAAATTTACTAAATTTTTCATAAAAAAAGACTTGCTTCTAAACTTTCTGCAGAATTTTTCTGTTCTTTAAATTGTTTAATAAACAGATTAAAAAAGCTTCTTCTTTACGGAATTTTATAAAAATAAGCGAGAAAAAATTTGAACTTGATCCGGGCCAAGAAAAAATCATCATAATAGATTTTTTAGTAAGAGAAGAAGCAATTCCAGATTTTTATCTTGGGAAATTGATAGTAGAAGCTAATGGAACTGAAGAAGAAATTTTGATTGGAATTGAAGTTGTAACAAAAAAGTCCTTGTTTGATGTAAGAATTGAACTGCCCAAAAAATTTATGTGGGTATTGCCTGGAGATGAAATTTATTACATAGTAGAAATATTTAATTTAGGGGATATAAAACAATCTGTAGATGTTCTTGCAGAATATAAATTACTGGATTCAGACGGCAACGAAATATTGCGTGAGCATGAATCACTGGCAGTAATGACAAAATTGAGCTATGTAAAAGAATTGCAAATTCCAGAAGAATCTTTATACGGAAAATATGCAATTTATATTAAAACTACCTATAACGGCGAAGTTGCAAGTGCGAGTGTTTTGTTTAATGTTGGAAAAAAATCAATTATTTACACAACCTGGTTTATCATCATAATCCTATTTCTTATTCTTTTGTTTGTTGTAATTATTCTAATTAAGAGGCATAATAAACACAAGAAAATTAAAGGAGTTGAATCTTCTGCAAACAAAAATTTCTAAAAATTTAAAATCTCAAGCGAGGACTGGGATTCGAACCTCATTTATTAAAAATAATGGAAATATTTAAATATTAAGATTACGTATGTATACGTATGAATAAAAGAAGAAAATTGACTCTTTCTATAGATAAGAAAATTTTGGATGCATATAAAAAATATGCTGAAAAAGAAGGGATAAACATATCTAGAAGATTAGAAAAATACATGAGAAAAGAATTGAAAATAAAATGAGATTTAATTTGAAAGATGTTAAATTTAGTAAATATGATTTTATAAGAAAGATTTCATTACCAAAAGATCTTTCTCCAGAATTATCGGAGTTAATTGGAATTATAATGGGGGACGGAAACATTTATATGAAAAATAAAAGATATGAGCTATCGATAACTGGTGATGCTAATGAAGATGTAGAATATCATGGAAACCATATAAATCCAATTTTTAAAAAAGTTTTTAACATTAATCCTGTCACGAAAATAAGAATATTTAAAGACTCAAGAAGATGTGTAATAACTAAATTTGAATCAAAAGGGGTTATCTCTTTCTTAACAGATTGCATAGGATTACCTAAAGGAAAAAAGAGTGATATTAAAGTTCCTAAATGTATCTTTAGTGCTAATAAAAAAGAAATTTATAGATTTTTAAGGGGTCTTGCTGATACTGATTTTTCTATAAAATTTAAAACAAGATATAAAAAGAAAAATTATTATCCTATAATGATAGGGTATTTCAGTTCTAATTCTTTTGTAAAACAATTGAAAGGCCTACTTAATAAAATTGGATTTTCATCCCACATAGAGAAAAGGGAAAAAATTGATAATAAGAAGGGCAAAAAATACTATGGAAGCAGTATAAACATAGTTGGTAAAAAAAATTTTGATAAATGGATGAATAAAGTTGGCTTTGCAAATAAGAGACATATTACTAGATATAAAGTATGGAAGAAACTAGGATATTGCCCGCCATATACCAATATAGAAAGGGGTGAACTAATCTTAATTAGATAAGTGGAGGGTGGGATTCGAACCCACGAGATACTCGGGCTGCAACCGAGCGCGTTAACCACTTCGCCACCTCCACAATGCGCCAGACGCTGGAATTGAAAATTCCGCGTTCGCTGTCTTAAATCCTTAAGGATTTATGCCCCCGACAGGATTTGAACCTGCGACCTACTGCTTGCTCCGGTTCTCCGAAACAGACATATTTCCTTATGGAAATATTCCCTAGAAGGCAGTCGCTCTATCCAGGCTGAGCTACAGGGGCTCGATGTTTCACACCTCACCCTATATCGTCCAAGCTTGGCAGAATATAAGGCTCATAAAAACAAGAAATAATTCTATTTAAAATCTTTCTATTATAAATTAGAAAATAAATTAGATTTCAACAATATCTAAATCAAAAGGAAGATAAGATTCTTTAAAGATTTTTTTAGCTTCTTCTAAGACCTTTTTCAAATTTCGAGAAAATCTTTGACTTATATGAGTCAAAAAAAGTTTTCTTATCTTAGCTTTTTTTGCTATTTTTGCAACCTGACTAACAGTTAAATGTTGATATTCTTTTGCTTTAGCTTCAAGTTCAGAAGTAAAAGTAGATTCACAAACAAAAATATCTGAATTTTTAACAAAAGGAGTTATTTTTGAATTAAAAGAAGTATCTAAAACAAAAGAAATTATTCTATCTCTTTCCTTAGAAATAAGATTCTTAGCAGAATATTTTTTTCCAGCATAAGAAATATTTTTTCCTTCTTTTAAATTTTTCAAATGAGGGCCTTCGGAAATTTTAAATCTATTCAATTTTTTCTTATCAATTTTCATCTTTCCTTTAAGAATAAATTTGTAAGCATTGCAGGGAATTCTATGAGTCATGCTTTCTGCTTCAATAGAAAAATCTTCATTTTCAAAAAACTTGCCAATAACATCTTTTACAACTATAGGATATTCTTTTTGAATTCCAAATAAATTCAAAAGATTTTTCATTAATTCGCTTGTTCCTTTTGGCCCATATACAAAAAGAGTTTTATTATAACCACTAAGAGCAAGAGTTTTCAAAAGCCCGGGAATTCCAAGAACATGATCTGCATGCCAATGAGTTATTAGTATCCGTGTTATTTTACAGGGATTTTTTTTTGCTTTTCGAATTTGCCTTTGAGTTCCTTCTCCACAATCAATAAGAATATTTTCTCCAAAATAAGTTAAAAGCACAGCTGGATGATTTCTTACAGCACTCGGCACAGAATCACTTGTTCCAAGAAAAGTAATTTTTGCTTTTTCTGTCATTATTTAGAATAATTTTTTTAGTTAATAAAGATAACTAAATTTGAAATCATTCTTTTCTTAAGGCTGTTGATGCCGGAGAAATAAATATGATAGTATCTCCTCTTAAAAAAGTCAATCCAAGATTTCTTTTTATTTCATTGTTTTCCATTTCTTTTATGTTATCAAGAACCAAGTTGATATGGATATCAAATGCTAGTAGAGTACCAACAAACTGTTTATCTCCTTTCAAATGAACGAGGATTTCTTTTCCTTTTGAGTTGTTTAAAAGGTCAAGAGGCCTCTCAATTCCGTTAACCATTTTATTTTTATTAGGTATTTTTTATATTCTATTCCCTGTTAGTTTTTGTTTATAAACATTTCGTTGTTGATATTTTTAAAAAATATTTGCCGTAAATTTACATCCATATATGCTCTCAAAATAGAAAGTTATATAAATAAAAAAGCAGGTGGCATTAGTATAAAAATTAAAATAATATCTAAAAAATACCATGAAAAAAGGAAGAAAAATATCAGGGGGAAAATATCATAAGGCAAGAAAAAAGAAACTCTATGAATTGCCTCGTCAAAAAAGAACTGTAAAACTAGGAGAAGAAAAAAGAAAAAGCTTAATTGTTAGAGGAGGAAATAAAAAAACTCTGCTTTTAAGATCAAAATTTGTGAATGTTTTAATTAAGAACAAAAACAAGAAATTAGAAATAAAAAATGTTCTTGAAACACCTTCAAATAGATTCCTTGCAAGACAAAACGTTCTAACAAAAGGAACAATTGTAGAAACAGAATTGGGAAAAGTTAAAATTACAAATAGGCCAAGTCAAGAAGGCATGGTAAATGGAATTCTAATAGAAGAAAAACAATAAAAATCAAAATTTCTAAAAACGAAAGCCTTATAAAGGGGAAAAGTTTATAAAGGTTGCGCATAACTTTACTTATAAAGTTTATGGTAAACCCCGAAGTAATAAAAAAATGTTCTTAATTTTCTAAAAATGACTTTTATAAAAAAATGCCCGGAATGTGGAAGTATTCATCTTACTTATGTCCTCATTTAGGAGAAATCATTTGCAATGATTGTGGATTAGTTGTTGAAGAAAAAATGGTTGACACAGGTATTGATTTGCAAGGAAAATTTGACAAAGGAGAAAAAAAAGGCAGAGGTGGTGCTCCCACAAGCATTCAAAAATTTGACAAAGGACTTACAACTAATGTAGGTGAAATCTCTGATATTTATAGATTAGAGCCAAAACAAACCCGAAAATTCTTAAGATTAAAAAAATGGCAAGAAAGAGTTTCAACAAGCATTGAAAGAAATCTTAGACTTGCAATGGCTGAATTAAGAGTTATTGCATCGTATCTTAATCTTCCGAATGTTGTAAGAGATGAAGCTGCTAGAATCTATAATTATGTTGTGCAAAGAGGACTTGTTCGGGGTCGCTCAATGGAATCTGTAATTGCAGCTTGTCTTTATGCAGCATGCCGCTCTTATAATATACCAAGAACTTTAGATGAAATGGCAACAGCTTCTGATGTAGAAAGAAAAGAAATAGGAAGAACATATAGATTTATTATAAGAAAATTAGGAATAAAAGTAAATCAAAGCTCTCCAAAAGATTACATATCAAGATTTTCCTCTGTTTTAAAACTCTCTCCAAAAACTCAAAATGATGCTCTTAAGGTTCTCAAAAAAGCAGAAGAAGTTGAATTAACTTCTGGAAGAGGTCCTGCTGGAATTGCAGCAGCAGCTTTATATGTTGCAGCTTTAATGAATGACGAGAAAAAAACACAAAGAGAAGTTGCAGATATAGCCGGTATCACAGAAGTTACAATAAGAAATAGATACAAGGAATTAATAGAAAAATTAGAGCTTGAAGAAAAAATAAAGCAAAAAGAAAACGAGATTAAATCAAAAAAATAATTTAATTATTTTTTAATTCTTAAAAATTTAATAGAAAAATCCGCCTTTAGTTGGTTTTAAATAAAGTATTCCTCCAAAAATAAGCAAAAATCCCGCAATCAAAACTATCCATTTATTGATTGAAACAATAAACAAAGGCATTGAAAAAAAATCAAATCCTAAATTTATAATGTAAATTCCAAACAGAAGATAGATAAAAAAGAAAAATATTTCTAAACTTTTTGACATTTCTGAAATAATTAGAATAGATTTAAATATCTTGCGAGTAATTCTTATTTTATAGGCGGGAGTGCCGGAGTGGTCAAAAGGTTTGCCCTTCCAGCACTTATCTACATGCGGGAGTGCCGGAGTGGTCAAACGGGTCAGGCTTAGGACCTGATGGCTTAGTGCCTACATAGGTTCGAATCCTATCTCCCGCATAAAGGATTCAATGGTTGCAGGATCGAAAACCCGCTGTGAGTTTTCAGTTCGAATCTTATCTCCCGCATGATTAGCAGAATTATAATTCTAAAGTTTTTCTAAACAAGAACAGGACCCCTAATCAAATAAACAGGCCGGTCTTTTTCTGTTAAATAAAGATTTTGATATCCATATGTTCTATCTCCTCCCCCAATCCAATCAAATATTCTCGCATATCCTTTTTCTTTATCAATCCAAGAAATAAATATTACTGCATGAGATGACTTGTCAGTATAAACAATATCTAACCAATCTCCAGGCTCAATTACATTTAATTTTTGTTCATAATTTAATACACCTAAAGGCACTTCACAAGAAGTATCTTGAGTTGGTACTTGAAAAATAATTTTTCCTTCACTATTTTTGTCTTCACCGATTTTTATGAATGCATTATTATTTATGTAATATTGCTGACCTGTTCTATCAGCATAAGCGCATTTGAAATTAACTCCTGCACTTGCATAAACAAATTCAATTGAATGAAAACAATTCTGTCCAGGAGCGGATTTTCCATTAAGTTCTTCTATGGTTTTTATAACTCTATCTCTAGCATTTGATATTTTTAATACTTCTTCAGTGGGTGTTGGAATAGGACAAACTTCCCCTTCAGAAGGTTCTGTTGGAGGTGCTTCTTCTTTTGGTTCTACTATTGTTATTTTTAGTGATGCTGCAAGTAAAGCAAGTCTCTTAAAGGCTTCACCTCTTAAGAAAAGCAATTGCCCTTTTTCATGATTATAAAATACTCTGTTAAGATTTGCATTTATTTTTTCTATTTTTTCATTTGTAGAGGATACACTTTCAATTTCTTTAACAAGCTCATCAAAATTTTCAACATAATCTAATTCTTTTTTTAGAATATCTAAATAATTACCAGACACCTCGCTCAAAGTTTTATTTTCAATTGTTCCAATATCTATTGAGTCTTTCACGCTCTTTGTATCAAGCCAACATTTTACTGCAGGTGTGTCACAATAGCCAACTTCTTGCCATCGAGCTTGCTTTGTTCCTACATGAGGATCTGTTGTTTTTCCAGGATCATCTGTTGCGCAGATTCTAACAAGTCCTACATTGTAAATAGCAGGATTTAACAAATCAGTTGCTCCTGCTTCAAGATTTGGATTTAATAAACTAAGAAGACTAGATGTTCCAGAAATACAAGTATTTGCGCTAGTAATATTCGTTTGTTTAGCTTGTTGAGAAACATAACTGTCTGATATATATTGAACAGCAAAATCAGTAGAAACTTGTTTGAATCCACACTCTTCTTGATTATTTACAACAATACAAAGTTCTTTGTATCCAGAAGGTGCTGTGAAATCTTCTGTGTTGGATGCACGTTCTCCTGCAGCTATAAATCCTCTTGCAACAAGTCTTCGAGAAGAAATATCTTGATAATAAGAACCTACATCTCCTTTTATATAAACTTCATAATAAGCAGGTAAATCTTTTCCAGCATAAACATGATAAAATACTTTATAGTGTGAAATAGGAGGAACAGTTGCTGTTGTGAAAGGTATTTCTTGAAAACTTCCATAGAACTGGAATGGTGAATCAGGAGAAATTAAAGCATCAAATAATTTTCCATCTCCTAAACCTGGAATTGAAAGCCAATTTTTACAAACTTCTGTTCCAACACCCTCGAGAGATCTTGCTTTAAATGCTTTATAAGAATTAGCTGCATAATATTGAGTAAAATAATCTATAGAATCTCCTGCTTTTTCCCAAGCATCTTTAGCACCAAGATATTCACCTCCGCCACGAACACTTTGTCCAACTAATTTATTTATCAATTTAGGAACAGCGTATTTTGCAACAGGTAAAGATTGCTTCCAGAAAAATTCACACATATAAATAGAGTGCAAATAATCACAAACTCCAACAGTTTGTCCTGTTTGTAAACTTGTTCCCAAACACTCTTGATAAGATTTCATTACACTTAAATAACCATCAATTCCAGCATGAACACCTGAAACACATACAGGTATAACAACTTCAGGGAAATTAGGAAGACACAATGCAATGCTTCCAGCTACTCCTGATTGAATTACATCTCTTACAGTATAAGCACCCCCTAAATTACATCTAGAACTAGGACATACAAAAGGATCACAAATGTTAAACATAAGATTGCAATCTTTAGGTGACATGAAATCCTGACATTGTAAATCTGGAATTCCATAAGCAGGTTCTCCTACTGAAATGGATTTTCCAAGTATGCTAACTTTACTACTCATTCCAGATGCTTTGTAAGCTCTTTGAGCCTGAGAAATTGCAATTTGAGCATTATTAACTAATTTCAATGCTTCACTTGGCTCAAGTCCGGGAAATTGATCATATGGCTGTCCTGTGGCGCGATTAATCATTTGGCAAATATCATCACCTCTTCCAAAATCAGTAACCTCAAAAAATTCTTCTTTTTTATTAGCACCAACATTACATAACCAAAAACTTGAAACTCTTCCAGAATCATCAACAGCTTTTATTGAGCTACTCAAAGAAACAGATGGTTTAACTGCAGCATACCATCCCTCTGCAGTATTAAATGGAATAATTGCAGGGACACCTTGATAGTTTCCACTTTCATAATATTTCAAAACCATTGTTGTAGATGGATTTTGATATGTTGTTCTATCAAATTTCTTGATTGAAATTTGCAATGGATTTCTCTGTGTTGATAGGGTTAATTGGCCTCCCGCACCAATATCATATGTTTCTTTTACAACATAATCATTATCTAAAACAAGAAGATATTCTTGTCCATCAGCTCGATTCTTAACAAGATGAACTAAACTATTAGCAGGCACATTTGCTGAAAGACCTGTAAGTTGTGAAAAAGTTTTATCTTCAGTCATATAGATTTCAGTCATTTTCTCTTTTGAACTTGAAATTAATGTTGCTGCACTTCCTGCAGCATAAGTGCTGGCAAAGGTGTTTCTTTCAACTGTCTGCTGCATATTAACCCAAACATCTCCCAAACCTGCTTCTAAATTCTTTTTTGCAATTTCTCTTATTCTGGAATCTTCAGAATTCAAAAGCTGAGCATTTAATTGAATCTCTTTTGCTTGAGTCAATGTGATTGTTTCACTATTTATTTTATTAATTATGTCTGAAACAGAAACATTAGAGCCACTAATTTTGATTTTATCTATCTTGTTTGCAACACTATTCAAATCATTTTTAAATTGAGAGTCTGTATCAACAAGTCTCTCCATCAAAGCATCTGTATCAACAACATCTTCTCCCAAAAAATCAGTTTTTTTAGTTATTCCTTGCTGAAGCTCCTTATATTTTTTATTTTGCTCTTGTATTATTTGGGTTATTTCGTTAACATTTGCATCTATTTTATCAGAATTTTCTAATAAACAATCACTTACAGATTTTCCAGTTCTAATCTTTTCAGCTTCACAAAATTCCATCCATCCACCGGATTCTCTCATAATCATTTCTCTTGCAATTCCCTCTCCTCTAAGATTGGCAAAGAAATATTTAACAGTCAATGCTGTTGATGTAGCGAGGCAAGCAGCTTTACCTGTTTTGACAACTGTTCCAAGTTTTTCATTTATATTTTCCCAGCGGGCAATTGTTTTATTAAGTTTTTCAATTCTTTCCTGTGTTTTTTCAGGAGTAAGCTGTATTGCTCTTTTTTCAATTCCTATTTTAAAAGAAAAAGTTGCATTAGTTGTTTCACGTTTTATATTTGGTTTAACAGAAACTTTAGCAACCTTATCCAGATTAATTTTTGTGACACCAATTCTATAATTATGACTTCCGACAATCTCGTAAGAATTCAGATTTATTTTTACTGTGCTTGCAGTTGTTGTTCTTGTTATGCCACTAATATCAAAGATTGCATAATCTCTTTCAACTCCAATCAAAGTAATATATTCAGAGGTATTAATTTCCACTCTATCATTCAAGCCCATATTTTTTGAACCAGTAAAATTATCTGATGTTCCTCCAATATCAACAGTCACCCCTAAATCATCAAAGGATGGTTCTTGAATTCTAACCATTGAAATACTATAGATTTTTCCAGAAATTTCAACTTCTCTTGCTGAAAAATCAAGACTTGAGATTTGAGATTCATCTTGGCAAACATTTGGAGCATCAATATTAGAATATCTTTTTTCAAAATTCTCACAGAACTCAAGCAAAGTTTTCATTTGCTGAGCTTTCTGGGCAAGTTCTATCATTCCTTCTAAGGCTTTTTGTCCGATAGTTGCTGAATCTTCTTGCGGATATTTTTCCTTATCATAATTATCTAATATATCATTATAATCTTTCATAGCTTTGTCATAGTATTCTTTAAAATAAGAAGAAAATTGAGAAAAATCAGCATTTCTTGCACCTGCAAATCCAACTAATTTGATCTTTTTTCCAAAATGCTCTATTTCTGATGAATTAACATTGATATTTCTAAATGCTTCTCCTGTTACAAGTCCTCTAATAAAAATTCTTTCTATTTCAGAAATACCTGTTATAAAAGTATTTTTAATCTTATTAGCAAGTCCTTCTTCTTTCTGAGATTTTTCAGGATCAGGATATCTGTTTAGAAATTTACCCATAGCAATCACGCGGTCAGTACTTAGTTTTTCATTTATTCCTTCAATTGCAACAATTGTAATTGTTAAATCCTCTCCTTTTCTTGAATCTTTATTTGTTCTCGCATAAACAAGATAAACTGATTTTCCAGTTAATTTTCCATCTTTTATTTCTTCATACAATTTATCACCAATGCTATATTCTTTTGGAGTTCCGTTTATATTAAGAACAATTTTTGGATTTATAGTTAAAGAAAAAGTATTTGTTTTTGTGTCTTCTCTGCATGTGATAGATACTGTTTCTGCAACTCCTCTTTTATTAATATCCCTTATATAACACTTGTCATCAATAAATTTTTCTCCTTTTTTTAAATCAATATAATCTCCATTAATATTCAGTTTTGCCATTGTTCCGGGATTTTCAACTGAGTGAAGTTGCAATTGCAATGCACCCATGCAATAATCAAAACCAGGCATAAGTATTTCTCGAGAAGTTTTTCCAACCTCAATTGGAACAGTTGCAACCACTCTCTTCTCTGTCTTAGCCATGCTGTATGTGTCTCTATCTGAATAAATTGAAATAACTGCTCGATTATCTTCAACAGAATCAACTCTTAGATAACCTCTTCCTTGCCAAAAACCATATCTTTTGAAATTTTCATTCCATTCTGAGTCACTCATTTCATTAAGATAAAATGATGCTTGCCCTACTCCAAATGCATTTTTAACATCATATTTAATCATAGCTGTAATATTTCCTTCAACAAATTCGGGCATTGCAGATTCATTTTTTTGCTGTCTTAAAACAATAACAGCATATCCGATTGTATTTGCTAAGGATGATGTTGTCTGAAGTCCGACTTTTCCTAATGCAGCTTGTGCAGGATAATATCCTAATCCAGAAACTTCTTTAGGAGTATTTCCTCTAAAAGAAATATAATCTATTGCTTCAACATCTACCAGAGGATTTAGTTTTGTTGCCATAATCGGACAAAAAACAGGAACATTTTGCTCTTCAAGTAAATCACTTCTTACAACAGAAGGAATGCATCCTGTTGGAGAAACATAAAGAATAAAATCCTGCCCTGCTTCACAGAGATTTCTATTAAAGTTTCCATCAGCACCATACACCCAAGGAAAATATGTATCTCTAGTAGAATACTGAACACCAACATAAGGAGTATATCCTACAACAGAACGAGCATAGGATTGTGATGAAATCAAATCAATAAATAAAATGCTGATTAATAAAATTCCAAATAAAAAGATGCTAAAAACAAT
>VGKR01000010.1 GCA_016866915.1 Candidatus Pacearchaeota archaeon | reverse complement strand
TAATTCAATCTCAGCTATTTTAAGAGCATCATATTTTATTTTTTCTAAATCTTCTTTGCTTAATTTAACAAGAAGAGGTGCATTCATAGCAATCTGCAGAGCTCTTGCTCCGATTATCCTCGCTGTTTCGTATTTTGTTAATTTGTCTTTTAATTTTGGTTCAGGCATTTTATTTAGAATATTAATTTAATTCAAATATCTTTCTATTTCTGAAAAAACTTTTTTTCTTGCTTTTTCAGAAAAATCTAAAATTTTGGACATTTCTTCAATAGTCAATTCTTTCGAATTTCCTTTTTGCAATGAAAAAATTAAACCATTTACAGATCCGCCAATAGTAACTCTCACATCAGTAACATCTTCTTCCTCAAGAGTCGGGTCCACAATTATGCTCTCTCCTGCTTTGTGAGTAGTTATTATTAGAGGAATATCTTTTGACAGAGGTATTTTCTTATCTGTAAACTCTCCATAAACAACTCTTCCGGTTTCTTCATCATATTTTGGAAATCTCGCTGTCTTTAATGCGATTATGGCTCCAATTCCAGCTGCATCAATTAAGTTTCCGTCGTTATTTAAGGGATAAATATCTATGAAGACAGACCAGACTTTTTCTCCTTCTTTTATGCATAATTTTTCTAATTCAATAAATTTACTTTCTCTTATTCCTCTATCAATTAATCTTCCAAGCTCAATTGCAGGAAATCTCGGAGGTCCGCTTTCAAATCTATCTGAGCTTAGAGGAAGCAATTCTGTAGTAACCATTAAATTTCCTTTGTTAGGAGAATCAGGATAAGGTTCTGAAACATCTAATTTAACACCAACAATAACATCTGTGTTACCTATTTTGACTCTTGCAGAACCCTCTGCTTTTTTAGAAACATTTTTCTCTATAGTTATTTTTCTAAATTCTTCTAAATTTCTCCCATCAAATCTTTTTCCTTGGAATAAATATTCTTTTATTCTTTTTCCTGTTAATTTTGAAGTTTCCATTTTATTTTTTCTCCATTAATTTAACTTTAGATATTTCTTCTAATAGTGATTTTGTAAATTCTATTTCTTCTGGAATTGAACTAACATTCGCTGTGATGTCTACTCTACTTCTTCCATTGTTTTTTCTAGCACGTCTAACAATGACCGTTGCATTAAACACGTGATAAATTAACATTTTGTTTGTTTCTACGGATGTAGATTCTGGAGAATTATAACTAATCATTCTTCCAGAATAATTGTGCCAGTTTTCTTGAATGTTTCTTCTAAATTCTTCTGGATAAATTGGATAATATGCTTTTGTTTGTATCATTTTTTCTCTGGATTTGAAGACTCCTTTAATGCTTTTTTCTGAACTTCATAAATTTCTTTTCCAGCTTTTCTTGCAAGTTCAATAGCTTCTTTTAATTCTTGAGATGTGATTTTTCCATCTAATTGAATATGAGTTATTTCACCTCTTGGAGTTAATGTAATTGGAATATCTGTTGCACCTTCTCCTTCTTCCCAATCTTCTTCATCTTTATTTACATCTGCAACAAGTTGTTTATCAAGCTTGCCTATTGAAACACTCGAAACTAAACTTTTCATAGGAATTCCTGCATGAGCCAAAGCAAGTGCAGCTGCATTAATTCCAGCACAGCGCGTTGAAGCATCTGCTTGTAGAATATTAATATGAACATCAATTACCATATTTGGATATTTTTTTATCATAAGAATTGGCTCAAGAGCCCACTCTGTTATTTTGCTTATTTCTGTGCTTCTTCTGCTTGGTCCAGGTCTAATTCTCTCTGAAACAGAAAAACTAAGCATACTGTAATTGCATCTCAATGTTCCTTTTTCAGGATCTTGCTGATGCTGTGGATGCATTTTTTTAGGACCATAAACAGCTGCTATTGCAATTGTATCTCCAAATGAAAACATTGCACTTCCGTCAGCATTTGGCACAACTCCAACTTTAGCCTCCATTTTTCTTGTTTCTTCGGGTTTTCTTCCGTCAAGTCTTTTAAACGCAGTCATTTTTTACTCCTTTTTCCTTCATTTTTTTCTTTTTCAAACCAATCTTTTATTTCATCAGTTAAGCCACTAGCAAAAGATTTCTCTGCAATGAAATTTATTGCTTTTTTTACTAAAAGCTCGTTTTCAATTTCATCTCCTTTTATCCAGATTAAACCATTTTGCCCGACAGTAATATCACAATTAGATTCTTGTTTTATAATATTTATCATGCTTCCTTCTTTTCCGATAATTCTCGGAACTTTGCTTGGATTTATTTTTATGATGATTCCTCCCTCTACTTTTCCAAGACCTCTTCCTTTCACAGTTAAATCTATTCCTCGATTTGTTATTCCAACTATTTTTGCCACAAGCATGTCTCCTATATCAAAGACATCACTTAATCCGTCTTTGCTAACATATTTTGGAACTTCCTGAAGAGGTAAAAAAGCATCTTCCGGAGCATCTAATCCCACAACCCATCCGTAAAAAGTGATATTTTCAACTTCGCCAATAATCACATTTCCATTTCTCGGCTGATAAACTCCAGATAGAGGAATAATTCTGATTAATCGATTGAATTCTTCAGCAAGTCCGTATTTTATAGCTATAATTTCATTTCCAATTTTTTCAGTTCCTTCTCCTGGCAGATATTCTTCTCCTTTGGCAATAACCTCGCCAGGAATAACTATTTCTCGATTATTTTTTTCTTTTGTCATTTTTATTCCTTTATTTCCTCTGTTATTGCAGAGCCATGAGTTACTGAATTTAATTTATCGTAAAAAGAGAAAAGCTGATTTCCTGCAAAAACCGAAACAATAACTTCTAAATCTCCGTTGCTGAGCCAATTTTCTTTCTCTTTGTACGGATTTATTATTCCATATGCTTTTCCTGTATGAATTGCAGGAATAGTTATTTTAATTCTTTTAGTTTCAAGTTTTATTGGTAAAATTTTACTTAATTTTTCAATAATTTCTTTTATTTGTTCTTCTATCGGAATATTTTTTAAATTCATTTGAATTTGACTTAATGCATTCCGAATTCTTTCAGGTGTATGTGGATTTCCTGTTTGAGGGTCAACTGCACTCCTTGAAAGAAAATCAACAATCTGATTCATTTTCTTTTCTTTTTCTTCATCTCTATAATCCTGATTAAGCAGAATTTCACCTTCTTTGACGATTCTTTCAGCAACAGCATTTATCTCGCTTTTTCCAAAAGCTTCTTCCATATCTTTTGTAGAAGCATTTAAGCCTTTTTTTGAATCACTGAATATCTTATCTATTTCCAGAAAATTTCTGTCAGAAGATTCACCTTTTTTAAATTTTAAGGCTTTTTCAAGGTCAACAATAATCTCAAAATTCTTTCCAACTTTTTTTAATCTCGCAGTAGTTTGAGCCATCTTATTTAATAAATTCAGCTATTTCCCCTTTAATCAATCTTCTAAGCTTTTTTTCATCAGTTTTAATATAAACCAATTCAAGACGATCTAAATCAAAGTTCTTTCCTTGAACCTCTTTTAGTATGTCTATAGCTATTTTTGTATTTTTTTTAATAATATTATCTTTTTTGTATTTTTCCCGAAGTTTTTCTTTTATTTTTTCGTCATTTTCTCCGATAGCATTTGCATGATAAGCAAAATAATTTCCAGTTACATCACTTGAATAAAGCTCCGGTTTTTTGTTATTAATTCCTGCAAGCATTAAAGAAACACCAAATGGCCTTGCTCCACCATATTGAGTAAATTGCTGTTTTATGTTTGAAAGATCTTTTATTATAACTTCTGGTTCAATTGGAGAATCATAAACTACCCTGTGCTGCTGAGCTTCAACTTGAGCTTTCTCAATAAGAATTCTTGCATCAGAAACAATTCCAGCTGCGCTTGCAATTATATGTGAATCAATCTCATAAATTTTATGTGCAAGTGTCTCGGCAATAAGTTTATCTTTTAATCTTTTGTCAGCAATCAAAAGAACTCCGTCTGCGCAAACCATTCCAATACTTGAACCACCAAGCCGAACTGTTTTTTGTGCATATTCAACCTGAAGAATAGTTCCTTCAGGAGAAAACATTGTAGCAGTTCTATCATAGCCCATTGCTTGATGTTGCATATCCATAGGCATTTCCATTTTTATTAATTTGAGAAAATCTTAATAATCTTCTATATTCTCTTCTCCTTATCTCAAAACTAAAATTTAATCTGTTTAAAAGGTTTTCGCCTGATTTCTCTAGTCTAATTTCTCGAAATTTTCAGCTAATTTTATTAAAAATCTGCCTGTAATTCGACTCACAGGTTTTTCCAGAACTTGTTTTGAAAACCCTTTTTTTTCGATTATTTTTCTTGCTTCTCTCTTTGTTTTTCCTCTTTCAACCAGAGAATAAAGCAATGCATTCTTTATTTTACTCTTTTTTCCTAGAATAGAAGCTAAAAAAGCCTCTTTTGAAGATAATTTTTCTTTTCTTCTTAGTTTTATAAGCCAGGAATTAGTTCGGGGAGGAGGCAAAAAGCAACTTTTATTTATTTTTTGAATAAAATCTATTTCATAGAACAAATTAGAAATTACTCCTATTTTTGACTCTTTTTTCTCTAAAATTTCCCCGAATTTTTCTCCAACTATTACCACAATTTCTAAAATCCCATCTTCTATTGATTTTTTTATTAATTGCTCTGAAAGAAAATAGGGAATATTAGAAACAATCTTGGAATAATCTCTCCAAGAATAATTTAGTGCATTATCATATATAATTTCTAAATTATCATAATTTTCTTTTAATTTTTTTAATTTTTCAGAATATCTTTCATCAATTTCAAAAGCAAGCACTTTTCCAGATTTTTTTACTAATTTCTCTGTTAAATTTCCTTCTCCAGCACCGATTTCTATAACTCTGTCTTTTTTAGAAAGATCAGCAACAGCAATTTCTTTTTCAATTATCTCCTTGTCTTTTAAGAAATGCTGTCCTTTTTCTAAATTTCTTTCAACTTCACCAGAATCTAAATCAGAATTATTTTGAAATTTTTTTGAAATAGGCATTTTTTATAATTTTCTTCCCAATCCTTTTAGAGTTCCAGAAACTCTCTCAACTTCTATTTTTTCAGGCCAGATTGCAAAACAAGCTCGAACAGAATCTACAGCTTCTCTATTCATAGAAATTATTGCTTTTTCTCCCTTAATTGTAATAAATCTTAAAGCTGTTTTTGACATTCCTAAAATTCCAATTCCATCCAAAACACATTTTTCAATATCTTTTATTTTTCCTCTAACTAAGAGATATCTTTTCTTCTCTCTGCTACTCGGTTTAAGTGCTTTCATAATATTTACAGTAAAAAAGAGTTTTTATAATTTTATTTATCTTTTAACAGAAAGAGTTTTTAAACTGATATTTCTATGTATTACTAAAAATAGGGAATTTAATCAAATGGATATTTGCGTAATCGGCGGATCTGAAGAAGTTGGAAAGAATATGACAGCTGTGCGAATAAATGAAGATGTTTTTTTATTTGATATGGGGCTTCATATTCCCGGAATAGTTGAACTTCAGGAAGAACATCTTTTGAGTTATGCCAGCCGGCTTAAAAGAGGAGAAGCAATAAAGAAAATTGGTCCGAAATATACAGAAGAAAAACTTAGGGAATTTGGGGCAATTCCAGATGATTTAGTTCTTGATAAAATGGGATGGAGAGATAAAGTGAAGGCAATTTTCATAAGTCACGCTCATTTAGACCATGTCGGAGGCTTACCTTATCTTATTAAAAGATATCCTAGTGTTCCGATTTTCACAGCACCATTCACTATGAGGGTTTTAGAAACTTTATTAGAAGATGAATCAACAAAATTCAATAATCCTTTGAAAGTTATTCAACCAAATTCTGTCCAAATGATAAAAGGAAAATCAGAAACTTACAAGGTAGAATTTATTCATGCTACACACTCTACTTTGGATTGCGTTTTCTTAGCTTTACATACATCAGAAGGAATATTTTTTTATGCATTAGATCTTAAATTTGACAATAAGCCGACAATGGGTCCTCCTCCAAATTATAAAAAATTAAGTGAACTTGGCAAGAAGAAGGTAAAAGTCCTCGTTCTTGACGCACTTTATTCTGGAACAGAGAAAAAACCAGGAAGTGAAACAATTGCAAAACATCTTGTTGAAGAGGCTTTGGCGAAAGTAAAATATTCTAAAAAAGCGATATTTATAACAACATTTTCTTCTCACATAGAAAGATTAAACAGCATAGTTGAGTTTGGAAAAAGAACAAATCGAGAAATTGTTTTTATCGGACGCGGACTTTACAAATATGTAAATGCAGCTATAGCTATAAAAAAATGTCCGTTTAAAAAAAATATAACTCTTCTAAAATACAATCGGCAGGTAAATTCTTTTTTAAGAAAAGTAGAAAACAATAGGGAAAAATATCTTATTGTGTGCACAGGACATCAAGCTGAAGAAAATTCGATTTTAGACAGAATTGTTAAAGGAGAAACACCTTTCAAATTCCGTGAAGGAGATAATCTAATCTTTTCTTCATCAATAATTCCTTCTCCGATAAATATTGCTGCAAGAGATAAAATGGATAACAAACTAAAAAGAATAGGTGTCCGAATTCAAACAGATGTTCATGTTCATGGGCATGGAAGTCGAGAAGATATGAGAGATTTAATAAGACTTCTAAAGCCAAAACATGTCATACCTGTGCACGGAACAATGCAGCAGGAAGCTCATTTGATAGGACTTGCATCTGAATTTGGATATAAATTTGGTGAAACATCGCATCTTGCCAGCAATGGAAAAGTCCTAAATTTGTAAAAATTCTTGTCATAAAACAATTTTTAAACCCGAAATGCATTATAGAAGAGTGGCTAAACTAAAATTAAAATTTTGTATAATCTCTTTAAATAAAAATGGCTAACGAAGACATTGTTGGGGGATTAAGAGCAGCTCTTGCAAGAGGAGAATCTCTTGAAAAAGCAATGATGAGTTTCTATAATGCGGGATATTCAAAAGAAGAAATTGAAGATTCTGTTCAAGAATTACAAGCTCCACAATTCTTCGGCCAATATCCTCAGCAACCAGCCCAACAGTCAATTCAGCCTCAAATCCAACAAATTCAACAACCAACATTAACATCAAATAAATCTCCTGCACAGGAAGCACTTCAGCAATCAACATCATCTTCAGAAAAAGGCAAACCCAAATTTTTCTCTACACCTCCACCTCCACCCCTATTGCCTGCTACTCAATCATCTCAATATCAGGGCCAGCAAATCCAACAAATACAGCAACCTGGGCAAAAAGTTACACAAAAAGTTTCAAATTATGGTGAAAAACCAAAATCACCGGGAAAAACAATAACAATAGTTTTTGTTTTCCTTCTTCTTCTGTTGCTTGGAATATTAGCTGCAGTTATATTATTCAAGGAAGAATTAGCTAACTTTTTCAATAATATTCTATAGAAAGCGAAATTCTTAATTTAGAAAAAGCTTTTGTTGAATAAAATAACAATCAATTTTATATACTCCCGTCATGCTTCTAAATTTAAACAAATAAAATGGTAAAATTCGCACATTTAGCAGATGTTCATCTTGGAGGTTGGAAACAGCCACCTCTTCAGGAATTAAACACCCAATCATTCAAGAAAGCATTGGGAATTTGCATAAAAGAAAAAGTCGATTTTATTCTGATTTCAGGAGATTTGTTTGACTCCGCTTTTCCTCAGATAGATGTTCTTAAAGAAACATTTGCAGAATTCAGAAAACTACATGATGCGAAAATTCCGTGTTTTATTATTGCTGGCTCTCATGATTATTCTGTATCTGGAAAAACATTTCTCGATGTTCTTGAAAAAGCAGGTTTTTGCAAAAATGTTGAGAATTTTGAAGAAAGAGACGGAAAATTGATTTTAAATCCAACAATTTACAAGGGAGTTGCGATTTACGGATATCCCGGAAAAACATCTGGTTTGGAGATACCTGATTTACGAAGAATAGTACTGAATGATTCTCCGGGAATGTTCAAAATTTTTATGCTTCACACAGTAATAGATAAAGCAAAAGGAACTCTTCCCATAGATTCTTTAGAAACATCAAAACTTCCTTCTGCAGATTATTACGCTCTTGGACATTTGCATATAGATTTTCAATATGGCAATTTTGTTTATCCTGGCCCAATTTTCCCAAATAATTTCCAGGAGCTTGAAGATTTAGAATATGGAAGATTTTGCATAGTCAATACTAATGCAGAACCTTCAAATGCAGTTAAAAAAATAGAATTAAAATTAAAAGAAGTTATTTCATTAGATATAGAAGTGAATAATGCTCTATTTGTAACAGAAAAGATAATTTCTGAATTAGAAAAAAAAGACATACAAGATAAAATAGTGCTGTTAAGACTTAGGGGAAATCTTGAGATTGGAAAAAATTCAGACATAAAATTTTCACAGATAGAAGAAGCAATAAAGAGAAAGAAAGCATACTTTTTTCTAAAAAATACATACGAACTAAAGACTAAGGAAGCAAATCTCGAAATTAAAATAGAAGAAACAGAAGATGTAGAAGACGGCACAATCAAAAATTATGTGAAGCAAAACACATCAGATTTCAACAAATTTGTTCCGCAGTTAATAGATATTCTTTCAAAAGAAAAGCAAGAAGGAGAAACAACAGAAGTTTTTTTTGGAAGACTCTTTGATGAATCTAAAAAAGTGCTTAATTTTTAGCACTCTGAAAAATGATAATAAAAGAAATAACTTTGAGCAATATAAGAAGTTATAAAAAACAAACTCTGATTTTTCCAGAAGGCTCTACTCTTCTTTCAGGAGATATTGGCTCGGGAAAAACCTCTGTTCTTTTAGGGATTGAATTCGCTCTGTTTGGATTGCAACCTGGACAAAGAGGTGCATCTTTGTTAAGAAATGGAGAGAAAGATGGAGGAGTTATTCTTAAATTGAATGTTGATAATAAAGATATAATTCTTGAAAGAACCCTTAAAAAAGGAAAAACAATAACTCAAGATTATTGCACAATAACAATTGATAATGAGAAACAAGAGCTTTCTGTAACAGAAATAAAAGATCGGGTTTTATCGATTCTTAATTATCCAAGGGAATTCGCAAAGAAACAAAACATTCTTTACAAATTTACAGTTTACACTCCCCAAGAAGAAATGAAGCAGATAATTCTTGAAGACCCTGAAATTAGGCTTAATGCTCTGAGGCACGTGTTCGGAATAGACAAATACAAAAAAATTATTGAAAATGGAGCAATTTTAACCTCAAAACTGAGAGAAGAAAGAAGAATTCTTGAAGGAAAAATTGATAGTTTGGATTCAGATAAAGAAAATCTTATCAGCAAAGAGATGGAACTTGAATTAAAACAATTCCATCTAGCTCTAATCGAAAAAGAACTTTCTTCTAAAACTTATGCTAAAAAAAGCATTCAGGAAGAAATTGAAAAAATTCTCGAAAAAATAGATGAAAGAAAAAAATTAAAGCAGGAAGTTGAAAAAACAAAAATAATGCTTTCAAACAAGCAGGAAATTTTCACTTCTAATTCTAAGATTTTAGAGCAGATAGAAGCTCAAATCAAAGAACTATCCCTTATAGAATTTAAAGAAGAAAAAATAAAAGAGGCTGAATTGGAAATTTCAGTTAAGAAAAAAGAAAGAATCGTACTGAATGACGAACTTCTAAAAACAGCCTCCCAGATAAATTCTCTGAAAATAAAAAATCAGGATAATGAAGCAATAAAGAAAAAATTAATTTCAATTGATATATGTCCGACCTGCCTCCAAGATGTCGGATCTGTCTATAAAAGCAATATAGTCAATAAGTTAGATTCAGAGATTTCTGATAATTTAAAAAATATCGCCCGATTAGAATTAGAGAAGGAAAGAATAATCAAAACTCTTTCGCAGATTGAAACGCAGATTTCTTTGGGAGAAAAAAGAATTTCAGAATTAAATCTACTTAAAATAAAACTCCAAGAAATCGAAGAAAAGACAAAAAGACTTAGGGAAATTAAAAAAATCAATGAATCTCTCTTGCAGGATATGCAGCTTCTTCAGCGGCATATGGAGAGTTTAAGCAAATCAATTTTTGAATTAAATAAATTTGAGAAAATATTTGAGATAAAACAAAAAGAACTCGAGGAATCTGCGAGAGAAGAAAAATTCACAGAAATAAAAATCGCAGAGGGCAAAAAGGAAATAGAGGTTTTCTCAAGGCATATATTCGAGCTTAAGGAAAGAATTAGAAAAACAGAAGAGATAAGAGAAAAATTGAATTATATAATTGCTCTTGAAACATGGATATCTAAAAATTTTATTCCGTTAATTTCTGTAATTGAAAAAAATGTGATGATTAAGCTTAAGCATGAATTTTCAAGACTTTTTGCTAAATGGTTTTCAATGCTTGTTTCGGAAAACTTTGAAGCAAGACTTGATGATAGTTTCACGCCGATAGTTGAATATCAGGATTATGAAATAGATTATACTTATCTGTCAGGAGGAGAAAGAACAGCTGTTGCTCTTGCATATCGTTTGTCTTTGAATCAGGTTTTAAATTCTCTTTTAAGTAAAATTAAGACAAAAGACCTTGTTATACTCGACGAGCCGACAGACGGATTTTCAGAACAGCAATTAGATAAGATTCGTGAAGTTTTGGATCAGCTTAATACAAAACAGCTTATAATTGTAAGTCATGAGCAAAAAATTGAGAGTTTTGTTGATAATGTAATAAAATTCAAAAAAGAATATGGCATTTCAAAAGTTATTTCCGAAAACTTTATAAAATAGAATTTCTCCTAAAAGAATAGGATTGGTTCTAATTATATTAAGGACAATATTTTAATAAGATGAACAGCGAATTAAAAAACTCGATTTTGAAGACAGGAACTACAATACTTGGAATAGTTTGCAAAGACGGAGTTGTTATGGCTGGAGATAGACAGTCAACTCTTGGAGGAACAATTGTAGCAAACAAAAAATCACAGAAAGTAAGGCAAATTACTGATTATCTTGTTATATCGGGAACAGGTTCTGTTTCAGACATTCAAAGAGCAGAGAAAATTCTTCCGGCTGAATTAAAGCTTAAGGAATTACGCTCAAAATCACGCCCAAGTGTAAGACAAGCATCAAGCTTGCTTGCAAGTTATTTATATTCTACAATAAGACAACCTTCTATGATTCCCTCAATAGCAGGATTTTTAGTTGCTGGAATAAATGAAGATGGCTCTGCACAATTGTATTCTGTTATGCCAGACGGAGGAATTAATGAAGTTGAAGATTATGATGCAAATATCGGAAGTGGAATGCCTTATGTTCTTGGATTGCTTGAAAGACAATATAAATCAGAAATGTCTCTGAAAGAAGGAGTTGAGCTTGCTGTTGAAGCTATAAAATCATCAACTCAAAGAGATATTGGCTCTGGATTTGGAATCGATGTCTTTACAATCTCAAAAGACGGCATAAAAAAAGTCATTGAGCAGGAAATTCTTCCAGATTATAAGAATTCAAAAAAACAATAGTTTAAACAAAATAATTTCATAATTTATTATATTTTTAAAAAAATTTGAGGTGATTAATAAAAGATATTTAGGATTTAGAATATGGACATTCTTAAACACATAACAGAGAATTTGCAGGGCAGTATAACAGAAGCGAACTTTGAAGGAGCAAATATAGTTCTTTACACAGACAATGAGAAATTCTTCAAAGAAGGAGAAAGCAAAGTCAAAGAGCTTGTTAATAATCTGAAAAAAAGAATAGAGCTTAGAGCAGATACTAAAATTCTTTGGGATCAGGACAAAACAAAAGAAGAAATAAAAAAAATAGTTCCTGAAGAAGCAGAAATCACAAACATAATATTTGATTCTTATCGTAGTATTGTAATAATAGAAGCAAAAAAACCAGGAATGGTTATTGGAAAACAGGGCTCAATTTTAGAAGCAATAAAGAAAACAACATTATGGACAACTCATGTTCAGAGATCTCCTGCAATAAAAAGCCAGATAACTGAAAATATTCGGGAAGTTCTTTATGCAAATAACAATTATAGAAGAAAATTCCTTAATGAAATCGGGCAGAAAATCTACAAAGGATGGAGTG
>VGKR01000009.1 GCA_016866915.1 Candidatus Pacearchaeota archaeon | reverse complement strand
TTTTTTCAATTCGCGTTGCATTTTTTTTTCATTATCTTAAATTTTTGGATTTTTCCTTTTTGATTTCCAAAATTTTTCTCTGCTAATCTAAGAATTTCTTTAAAATCAGCTTTTCCCACAATACACAAAATCATATTATTCGGGCAATAGATTTTCTGAAATCTTTTGAGAATTTTATCTCTTGTAATAGAAGTTAAAGTTTTCTCTGTTCCGATTAAAGGTTCACCAAAAGGTTGTTTATACAGAAATCGATGAATCTCTTGAAGTACATATCGCATAGGATTGTCTTGATACATTTTGATTTCTTCAAAAATAACCTGTTTTTCTTTTTTTATTTCCTCTTCATCAAACAGAGGATTTTTTACCATATCAGATAAAACATCAAAGGCGAGTTCAAAATGCTTGCTAGGAATTTTACAATAATATGCTGTAAGTGATTCGTCTGTAAATCCGTTCAGATATCCTCCATTCTTTTCAATCTCCTCTGCAATTTTTTTCGCGCTTCTTTTTTTAGTTCCTTTATAAAGCAGATGCTCAATAAAATGCGATATTCCTTTATCAGAAAGAGATTCGTTTATTCCTCCACATCGTACAGCAAATGCCATGCTAATTACTGGTTTGTTTCTTTTTTCAAAAAGAAGAGTCAATCCATTCTTCAGAATTTTTTTATAGAAAATCGGTTTCATTTTGAATATCCTATAAAACAGTTTTAATGCTCTTTAAATTTTTGGGTAAAATTAAAAACTATTCACAAAAAAATAAGCTAAAACCCCTAAAACAATTAGCCCCCCAATTACAATCATGACCCAAAACCACCAGGAATGTTTCTTTTTTGGTTCAGGCTCGCTTGGAAGTTGCGGAATCTGTTGGATTTGGGGAATAATCTGTGCAGGGACTTGGATCTGAGTTGGTGTTGTCAAAGTATTTTGAGCTGGTTTTGCAGGAGGAATTGTTGGTTTTGGAGCAGGTTTTTGAGCAGGTTGTTGATAGGGTTGTGCTGCTGGAGCAGGGGCTACAGGAATGTTTCCAGAAGTTGTAGAAGATTTTTTTGCTTGAAATGGATTAATTTCGTCTGCCATTTTGAATATAATTTTAATATAATTGCTTAAAGAACGAATATATTATAAAGTTTGTTCTTTTTCAAAAACAAGAAATTTTTCTCCGGAAATTTCGAAATCATCCCTAAGAAGATGAAATTTACTGAGAAAATTGATTAGCCAGTATCTTTTAACTCTAAATTTTTGTCTTTTGGACATGCTCTCTGTTGGAAAACTTATCACAATTTTATCGCAAAGAGGAGAAATAGAAGAAAGAAGTTTTTTTGAAAAATTTCTTTCTAAAGCTTCTAGAGAATCCAATACTTTAAATAAAAAAACTATCTTTCTTCCCTTTTCTTTGCATATTATTTTTTTCAAGTTATCAATCTCAAATAAACTCATAGAAATTGCCTGAGCGTTAAACTTTTCTTTCTTGAAGTAAAAATTCATTAAATCTACGAGTTGACCTACAGCCTCTATTCCAACATATTTCAGCTTTAATCTTTTTTGAGAAAGGAATCTGTAACTAATTCCATTTATTCCTGCTCCCAAATCAAATAGAACAAAATTTTTAGTTTCATTCTTAAAAATTCTTTCATAAAGTTTTCCATAAAAAGGCAGTCTTTCTCTTGTAGAAAGATGTTTTCTCAGAATCCATTCATAGTTTTTATCTTTTAAAGAAAGAAGTTTTTTGCTTCGAAATGGCCAAAAAACCTTATTTAACAATTCTCTTGTTAATCGAATTTTTTCTTCCTCCGAGACTTGCCTCTTCTCAAAATGAGAAAACGCTAATTCGACATCTTTTTCAGGTAATTTTGAAAGTTCTCTTTTTTCAGTAATTTTTTTTAATATTTCGCATTTAGTCAGTGTCATAAATTTTTTAAGTTAAATAGATTTAAAAATAATATGGCTTCCACTAATCAATCTCCACAATACCAAAAAGCAGAGGGAAATTTTCTCGCTGCAAAAGACGATGAAACCCGGTTATTCTATTTAGAAGAAATGATTCGGGAATGTCCAAAGCATAAAAGTAGTGAGAAAATGCTTGCTCAATTAAAAACGAGATTAAAAAAACTTCGGGAAAAAATCGATAAAACAAAAAAATCGGTCAAATCTTCTCGAGGAAGGGGAATAAAAAAAGAAGAAATGCAGGCTGTTTTAATTGGATTTACAAATTCTGGAAAATCTTCTCTTCTTCAATTATTGACGAATGCTACACCGGAAATTGCTTCTTATGAATTTACAACAAAAAAACCCATAATTGGTATGTTAAATTACAAAGGAACAAGTATTCAATTAATCGAAATTCCTGCAATTAATTCAGAATATTACGACAAAGGGCTAGTAAATACAGCTGATGTTATTTTGATTTTAGTAAATTCTCTCGAACACATAGGAGAAATAGAAAAAATTCTGAATCGCGCTCGCGGAAAAAGAATTATTGTTTTTAATCTTAAAAATTCTGAAGATTCGAGAAAAATTTCAGCTACTCTGCAAAGCAAGAGGTATAATTTTGTTATAATTTCTGCAAGAACAGGTGAAAATATTGAAGAACTAAAAGACAAATTATTTTTTAGTTTTGAAAAAATAAGAATTTATGTTAAAGAGCCGGGAAAAGAAAAATCAGAAAAACCCTTAATCTTAAATGAGGGAGTTAATGTAAAAGAAGTAGGAGAAAAAATTCTAAAAAACATTAATTTCGTTAAAGAAACTAAAATTTGGGGTCCCAGTTCTAAGTTTTCAGGACAAAAAGTTGGCTTAAGCCATATTTTAAAAGATTTAGATGTAGTGGAATTTAAAACAAAATAAAAAATAAAGAATATTTAAAAACAAAATATACTCTTTTCAATCATGAATAAATGCGTTGATGTTGCAATTTTAGGCGCAGGACCAGCTGGTTTGACTGCAGCTATTTATGCAGGAAGATATCATCTGAATGTCATGGTTATTTCAGAAATAATGGGGGGTACAGCAATTCAAGCAGGAAAAGTTGAAAATTGGCCTGGTTTTTCTGGAAGTGGAATAGATTTAATGAAAAAATTCAAAAAATCAGCAGAGGAATTTGGTGCTGATTTTCTCGAGGCAGGAATAAAAAAAATTGAAAAAACAAAGGAAGGATTTATTATTAAAACAGAAAAAAAAGATATTTTTGCTAAAACAATTATAATCGCATTAGGAACTGAAAATAGAAAATTAGATATTAAAGGAGAAAGGGAATTTTTGGGAAGAGGAGTGAGTTATTGCGCAACATGCGATGGATTTTTTTTCAAAAACAAGAAAGTAGCAGTAGTGGGAGGCGCTGATTCTTGCGCAAAAACAGCACTTTATCTCTCCAATTTTGCAAAAGAGGTTTACATAATCTATAGAAGAAATAAATTAAGATGTGAACCAATTTCATTTAAAAAAATTAAAAAAAGAAAAAATATTCGAATAATTTACAATTCAATTTTAAGGAGTATAAAAGGCAGAGAATCTGTAGAGCAAATAGAACTTGAAACTGCTCTTAAGAATAAAACAAAAAGAGATTTTCTTAATGTTGACGGAATTTTTATAGAAATTGGTTCTACTCCCATAACAGAAATTTTGTCGGAACTGAATCTCCAAAGAGAAAAAGATTATATCATAACAGATAAAAATTGCAAAACAAACATAGAGGGGGTTTTTGCTGCAGGAGATATAACTAATAATAAATTAAAACAAATTGTGACAGCTGCAGGAGAAGGAGCTATTGCTGCGAAATCAGTTTACGATTATGTCAGATTTAAATAAAAAAGATTACAACTTAACTGTAGATAAGAAGAAATGTATTGGATGTGGTGCTTGTGTAGCTATTTGTCCAAAAGTCTTTAAATTAAATAAAGGAAAAGCAGAAGCAACAGTTAAAAAAATAAAAAATGTCGGGGAAGTTTTAGAAGCAGAAACAGCTTGTCCGGCCCAGGCAATAAAAATTTCAAAATAAATTAAAACAAATCAAAATGAAAAAAAATATTTCAAAAGGCTTGAATTACACAAAAGAAGTGATGAAATATTTCAAAAATCCAAAAAATATGGGTGAGATGAAAAAGCCAGATGCAGAAGGTTCGATTGAAAGTTCTTTCTGCGGAGATCTTTCAAGAGTGATGTTGAGAATACAAGGAAATAAAATTTCAGATATAAAATTTCAAACCTATGGTTGCGCAGCTTCTGTTGCATCTTCTTCTGTTTTAACAGAATTAGTAAAAGGGAAAACAATCTCTGAAGCAAAAAAAGTCTCAAATTCAGATATAATAAAAGTTCTAAAAGGGCTTCCTTCAATAAAACTTCATTGCGCAGATCTTTCTTTAGGAGCCCTAAAAGAAGCAATTAAAAATTGGGAAAGAAAAAATTCCAAAAGAAAATAATAATTTATCACAATTATTTAATTAAAGATTAAAGGCCTCCAAACTTAATGCTTTTAGAGATATTTATTGCAGTTTTCTTAGGTGTAGTTGCTGGGACGATTACAGGCTTAATTCCTGGAATTCATATAAATCTTGTTGGTGCAACGCTTATTGCTCTTTCTGCTTCAATTTTAAGTCCGATTTCTCCTCTTTATTTAGCTGTTTTTATTGTTGCAATGGCAATTTGCCACACCTTTGTTGATTTTATTCCCTCTATTTTTCTTGGATGTCCGGATACAGATACAGAATTATCAGTTCTTCCGGGCCACGAGCTTTTAAAAAAAGGGCAGGGTTATCAAGCTATTATTTTGACAGCTTATGGAAGTCTCGCAGCAATTTTTCTTTTAATTTTAATCTCAATTCCCTCTTATTTTGCTGTTGAAAAAATATATGATTTTCTCAAAAATTTCATGGCTTATCTTTTGATTGGAATTCTGGCTCTTTTAATTCTTCTTGAAAAACAAAAATTAAAAGCGATTTTGGTTTTTGCCCTCACCGGAATTTTGGGTTTTCTTGTTTTGAATTCTGAAATAAAAGAGCCTTTGCTTCCTCTTTTAACAGGACTTTTTGGCGCATCAATGTTATTAATAAGCATAAAATCAAAAATCACAATTCCGCGGCAGAAAATCAGCAGACCTAAATTAAAAAAGAATTTTTTATCTCCAATATTTGGTGCTCTCGTTGCTTCTCCTTTAGCAAGTTTACTTCCTGGATTAGGAAGTGGACAAGCAGCTATAATTGGTAATTCAATTTCAAAAACAGATAGAAAGGGATTTCTTATTCTGCTTGGAGCAACAAACACTCTTGTGATGGGATTTTCCTTTATTTCTCTTTATTTGGTTTCAAAAACAAGAACAGGAGCATCTGTCGCAATAAACAATATCCTTGGAAATTTTTCTCTTCAGATTTTAATTTTAATTTTAATAATTTGCTTTATTTCAGGAATAATCTCTTTTTTTCTAACAGACTTTCTTGCAAAATTCTTTTCAAAAAGAATTTCCAACATAAATTACACTAGAATTTCAATTATAACCCTTATAATTCTGGTTTTGATTGTTTTTATCATCTCTAAATTCACCGGTCTGTTAGTTCTAGTAATTTCTACTTTTACAGGAATGTATTGCATCTCTCTTGGCACGCGAAGAACAGCTATGATGGGTTGTTTATTGATTCCCACTATTATTTTTTATTTGGCATTATAATTTTGAAAAAAAAGCTTTCCTATCCAAACCATTTTTCCAATTTTTCTTGAGTCTCTGGTTCTGAGCCAAAAACAGAATCAATGTATCTTTTTGTAAGCTCTAAGCTTTGCCTTATGTAAGAAGAAAGATTATATTTTTTTGCAAGATCTAATGCTGGTTCAAGATATTTTTTTACTCCCCCTTCATGAGTTGTAAAGATTATTTTTCCTCCGCATCTAGGACAAACTCCTTGTAAAGGGGGTCCCCGTAAAATTTCATTGCAGGCAACACATCTGAAATCTTGTGTTGAGAATTTTCTGAGATTTCCCCTCATGTCTTTGATAAAATGTCTTTCTATGATTAATCTTGCCGTGTCTGAAGTGTTTGCCGCGCGGATTTTTTCAACAAGTTCCATCTGATGCTGAACTTTCTCCTGCATTGTCGCAAGAAGTTTATAATTAGAACACGCAACACCATCATTTATATTTGAAGTATCATGAGTAAATCCCAAATTTACAAAAGGATCTTTTCCCTCTCTTAGTGCTTTTCTAACATCATAAATCTCCACTTTAGAAGAGTGTTCTCTTTTTTCAGCTAATCTATAAAGTTCAAGAGGATATTCATAAACAAGTTCGAAATCTAATATTTGATCATCAACTTCTCCTGCATCAATTTTCGCATTTAAAACCAGAGGAGAATCTTGTGTTCCTCCCCTATGACTAGGTAAGAATTCTCTTGAAAAATTTAAAAGAACATCTCCTAAAAGCATTATTGCAGCCTCATCACCATCGCAATCTCTTCTTATAGCTGCATGCATATAAGGACTTGCAAACAAACCGAGAGTATTTGAAAAACCGATAATTCTGCAAACAACTCCCGCGCAATTATGAGGCGCCATGCAAACTCCTAATTTTCCCACAAGATCTTCTTTTTTTCTAACATTGTAAAGGGGTTTTATTTTGTAAAGATTTACAAGAAGCTCGTCAATAAAATTACATATTCGAATAAAGATATCTCCTGCTCTTTCAGAAGAACTAGGAGAATCTGGAAGAAGGATATCATGTGGTTTTAATTCTAAAATTTGATCTTCATTCATTAGTTCTTCATCATAGATATCTTTAATATAGCCCATATTCCGAAGTTTTTCAATACTTACTGAAATTTCTTTGGGTTTAAAAGAAACAAGGGGCATCTCTGTAGCGTCAAATCTTATGGTTCCATCTTTATTTACTTGTAGATCGAAAAGGGCTCTTAAAATTCCTTTTTCAAGTCTTTCAGTAGTATGATTCTCAGAACTTGTTCCTCTCACACCTTTAATCAGAAGAGGCATATTTTCTTTGGAAAGTCCTAATCTTTCTCTCGCACATTCTAAATAATAATTTAAATTAATCGGACGAGTGTAAAAAGATTTAATTTTTTCGTGAATTTTGCAAGGATTTGGAAGTGTTTCCGCACATTCTGGACAGTAAATTAATTTTTCACAGCGTTCATTGCAGGTTTCACAAACTCCAAAAATTGTTTCTTTGTTGCATTTCTTGCAAAAATAGATGGGAAAATCTCCCTTCACACTTCCGATTTCACAAGCAGCTTGGACGCTTCTCAACCTCCCTCCTTCGTTGCCCACAGGAAATAAAACATTTGGGCTGCCTGTAAGTTTTCTTAATTTTGCCTTTTCAGGCCTTCCCATTCTCGCGCCAATAAAATCTCCTGCTTTATCTCTTATTTCAAATTCAGAAAGAGAATTAATAATTTTCAAAATGAAATTTTTTTCACCTTCTAATTTCAATTTTTCATTCAAAAATTGAGCTTTATTTCTTTGCTTTTGGATTATTTCTTTGCTTCTCTTGTTTTCTTCGCTTTCCTCTAAAATTTGAATATCTATTCCTAAATTAGCAAGTAAGGCTTTGCTGTTTTCAGAATTAATAATTACACTTTCTATTATTGCATCATGTTCGATTCCCAGAATCTCTAAAGTTCTTTTACCTAATTTAAATTTCTCTCTTTCTGTTTTATTGTAAGGGAGAATTATTTTGTTTTGAAATCTTGCGCATTCTAACCAATCCAAAAACCCGAAAAGCATTTCTTCATTAATCTGCGTCCAATAAAAAATATACTCTGGATGAAGAGAAATAGAATTTTCTCTGCTTATTCTTAGGGCTTCTTCGCAATTAATTTTAAATGTATTTTCTTTTTTTTCCAATTCGGGATTTTTTTCGCGCAGTTCAAGTTTCCATATCTCTTCAACATATCCTGGTTTAAGCAGAAATGCATTTCTGTTAACTACGTCGCTGTAAGGAAAAAGTATGTCTCCCAAATATATAATTTCTTCTACGTCGCTGTAAACTCTTTTTGCTTCTTCTCTTGTTTTTATTTTTCTTACGCTTCCATTAAAGAGTTTTACGATTGGCCCCTCAATACTATCACAAACAGTAATTACGCAGCCTTTGGTGGGTTTTTCTATTTTTAATTGAGTTCCAATCGCAATAAATCCGTCTGTAATCTCCATTGTTGCAGGAGATATTGATGCAGCACTAAAACCCGAATTTCTTCCTCTTCCGTATCTAAACCTAAATCCTCCCGAAGCAGAAGGATGCCCGAAAACAGGTCTTCCGGCAACAAGATCATTAATATATGTTGGAGAATCGTCTGTCTTGCCCTTATCTCTTTTTTCATGAAGTTCAATATATTCTTTTAAAAAATCAAATCCTGTAGAGTTTATTCCTTTTTCCTTCATTCGATTTAAAAGTCTTAATCCTTTTGCAGCTTTTTGAGCTAGTCCTTCTGAAAAAATAAGACACATTCCTCCACGGATATAATTTGTTTTGACTCTTTCAAGATTTTTAAAATTCGAGACTTCTAAATGCTCTGTTGGTTCTCCGTCAATTTGAATTGGAAGATTCTTAGCAAGAAACACTATTTCTTCTTTAGTAGGCATATATTGCAAATTCGTGACTCTGCTATGATAGTCTTGATTTTCAATAACATATCTATTAATTTCTTCTTGAGTGGAATCGTATTTTGCAAAACCAAAAAGCTCCCTAAGATAATCTATAAGCATTAAAGCAAGACAAGAGGCTGTTGTCCCTGCACTTCGTATAGGTCCAGAAAAATAAGCAATAAAATATTCTTTGTTGTCTTTTGTTTTTCCGATATCAAGCCCAGTGAATCCCTCAATTGGTGAAGAGACAACTCCAAGAGTGGTATACGCAAAACCTATTCTGATTCCTGCTTCTATTGCCTTTAAAAGTGTTGGAAATTTGCAAAATTTTTGCTTCGCAACTTCTTCTGCAATTACAAAGGAGACCATTGGATCTAATTTTCCCCATTTTTTTTCTAATTCAAGAATTCTCTTTACAATTCCTGAATTTTCCATCTGAGGATAAACACGAGAAATAAGTCCCACAACTTTTTCAGCCAGGCCTCTCGCAAGAGGAGATTCCACCTTAAGAGACGGGTCAAATCCTTTTTTTCTTGCTTCTTCTGCTATTTCATAAATCTCTTTTGTTTGTCTTTCTATTTCTTTAAAATATTGGAGTGTGTTCATTTTTTAATTTAAAAGCAACATTGCTGCGTCATATTTGGGTTTAATTAATTCTTTTGATCTTTTCAAAGATAATTTATTCCAACTTCTAATTAATTTATCTTTGACTTCTTTTTTCGCAGAAGTTTGATTGTGATTTTCAAAAATAAATGCAGCTTTAAAAATTCCAGAGATATTATCAAAATGACTCATTGAATCAGCATCTGCAATTATTTGCTCTTCTTTGCTTTCTTTTTTATTATTTAAAGATCCTCTGTGATTTAAAATGCATTTTTTTATCAATTCAATTTTTTCAGGAGGATAATTTCTTTCAGTTAATTTTTTCTCAGCTATTTCAGCGCCAAGAAGGTGATGTTCTTTTCTTCCGCCGATTATCGAACCAATATCATGCAACCAGGCAGCTATTTCAACTACTTCGACATCTGCATCTAATTCTTCTGCTAATTGTTTTGCATATTTATGAACAGGAATAAAATGAAACTCATAAGGTTCGTAGCCGTAGTTGCTACTAGGTTTTCTGCATTCTGCTTCCACAAAATTTCTTATTTCTTCAACAAGATTTTCCATTTTTTGCTTTTATTGATAAACTATTCAAAATCCAAAATTTTAATTGCTCTTGTTTTAAGATTAAGCAGGGGCACCTTGCAAAAATCAGGCCTATTTCCTTTTCTTTTTTGATATTCTGTTTCTTTTTCCCAAGTTGCTGTTGAAATCAGCAAAACTCCCTTATAAGAATCCACAGAAAGTTTATGAGAATGCCCTGAAACAAGAATATCCGGGACATTTTTAATCACTAATTCATCTTTTTCGTAAGGAAAATATTGTGTTGAAGAATATGTTGGCGCGAGATGTCTATTTTTTAGAAGATATGCCATAATTTTTTCAGGCGCATTCAATCCTTCTTCGATAAGACTTGGAACAGTATTTGCATAGAAAGGATACGAGAACCCATGATAACTTAAAACATCAAAACCAGAAAATCCTTTTTTTGCACCAATATTGACATATGCAGGATTTCCCGTAAGAATAACATTTTTCAGATTATAAAGCGGCCACGCATATTTTTCATCTAGGGGTGGTTGAGGCTCTAAAAGCCTTACTCCATCATGATTTCCCGGAGAAATAATTATTTTTATATCTCTCCGAATCTTGCTCAAAAGTTCTGCTAATCCTTGAAACTGGGCCTCGATATCTTCTATTTTCAAATCTTTTTGTTGTGTTGGATAATTTCCCACTCCAGAAACAATATCTCCCACAAGAAAGAGATATTTTATTTTTTCAGTATTTATTTTAGCAGAAGATTTGCCATTGAGATAATCTATGAATTTCAGAAAATTCTCTTCTAAAAAAAGTTTGCTTCCATAATGCAAATCTCCGATAAAAACAGCGTATTCTTCTTCTGTAGAGTGTTTTTTTTCTAATACTGGAATATCTGGAAATACTATAGAGTTCACAAAAAAGATTTCTCTATCTCCAAAACCGCCAAAACCCATCACAGAATCTAAAGAGATTTCTTCTGCAATTTTGTATAGTTCTGGTTTATTTTGATTGATTAAAACTCTTACTCTTCCAGTTAAATCTTCAACGTCAAATAGAATATTTTTATTTTTGCTGATTTTTTTATCAGAAACAATTCCAATTATAGAAACTCTGGGGCTGTTTTTAGAAAGTTTATTTATTGAAACAAGATTGTCTAAATCTGTGTGTTCTTGCAAAATATTCTTTAATTCCATAAATTTGTTTTTTAAATTTTGCACAAAATCGTCCACAACGATCTTTTTTTTAGTGCTGGAGTTTTTTGAAAGAATTTTTACCCCCTCTAGAAGAAATTCTGCTGGCATAGGTTCTTTTTTTAGATTTTCTTTAGGGGCTCCCTCTTCTTCTAAATTTTCAGATTCTGGAATTTCCGTAGAAATTTTTTTAGATATCTCAATTTCTAATCCCAATTTTATTTTAAGTTCTTCAAGTTTTTTTTGATTTTCTTTAGGAAGATCTAAGAAAAATTCATTTACTCTTTCTTTATTTTGCTCAAAAAGTTTTTTAGTAATTATTCTTTTTCTGGTGTAATTCTTTATTTTTTCTAAAATTAATTTTATCGATTCGCCATCATTAGAGGTACTAAGTAAATTCAGGGCTTCAGGCTCTATAAGAAGTCCTTTTTCGATGCAAAATTTCAAAATATCTTTAGAGTCCATTTTAATATGAATTTAAACAGGGGATGTTTTAACAAAACTCAATTAAAAGTTATAATCGAGAGACTCTTCTATAATTGCTTTTGTTTTTTCAACAAGAGATTTGGAAATTGCTAATTTTATTTCTCTCATTCTTCCTCCTCGCCCTTTTGAAATAACCTTGACATTGATGATTCCGAGCATATCGAATTCTTGAATTATATCTCCAACTCTTCTTTGAGTTAGAACTTCTGATTTATTTTTAACGCAAATTTCTTGATAATAATTATAAACATCTCCTGTAAAAACCGGCCCATCCTTTCTTTCTAAAAGCTTTATTATTGAATAAAGAACATATTGGAACTGCTTTGGTTCTGATTTAACTACCTCCAGTATCTTTTCTCGCTCGATCTTTATGTTTGCTTCATCGATGTGTCTCAAAAGAATTTTCTGGACATTCTCTCTTTCAGCAAGTTCTCCTGCTATTCTTAATAGATCTAAGGCTCTTCTCGCATCTCCGTGCTCTCTTGCTGCAAATGCCGCGCATTTTGCAATAACTCCTTCCTCGATAACATTTTCTTTAAAAGCAGGCGTTGCTCTGTGTGTTAAGATCTCTTGAAGTTGCAATGCATTGTAAGGAGAAAAAACCACTTCTTCCTCTGACAACGAGCTCCTTACTCTGGGATCTATTCCTTCTAAAAAAGTAAGATCATTACTTATTCCCACAACACCGATTTGAGTTTTAGAAAGTTCTGAATTAAGTCGCGTGAGATTATAAAGAAAATCTGTTGAAATTTTTTTAACAGCCTGGTCAATCTCATCAAGAATAAGTATAAGAATTTGCTTTTTTGAATCAATAAGTTCTATAAATTTATTATAAACTGTTTCTGTAGGCAATCCTGTGGGAGGAACCTCGCCCCCTAATTTTTTAATTAATTCTGCGAGAATTCGATATTCAGTATCTGAAACCTTTCTGAGTTTGCAATTAACATATTCTATTCTTAATTCTGTGTCGTTGTCCTTCTTCATTCGTTTCAAGAGCTCGTCTTTGACATATAAAATTGAAAGTGTTTTGCCTGTTCCGGTTTTACCATATACAAAAATATTGCTGGATTTTTCTCCTTTCAAAACAGGCGCCAAAATAGAAGCTATTTGCTTTATTTGCTCGTTTCTATGGGGAATCTCTAAAGGGATATAATTAGATTGTAAGATAGACCTGTCTTTAAATATTCGATTTCCTTCAAAAGATTCAAAGATTTTATCTAATTCTTTACTCATGTTCTTATTTGGGATATTTTTTAATTAAGGACCCACCATCATTTCTCATGGAAAAATTTCCCCTTTTAAATAATTCATCGAAAAAAGAGTCGGTTCTTATATAAAAGCTTATAACTACTTATGAAGAAAGACACTTATATTTCTTATGGAACCTTACTCTTCAATGATAGAACAAGGGTTAATTTAGTTACTTCATCAACTGCCTTAAACTTTTTAATAGCGGAGTATATGATTAATCTAGTTATTTTGCCACCTGCCTTAGATTTTTTAATGATGGGGTAAGTAATTAATTTAGCTCTTTTATTGTCTTAAATTTTTTAATTCTACTTTAATTAAAGATATACTAATATTATTATTATTATTATTATTATTATTATTATTATTATTATATAATTTAATA
>VGKR01000008.1 GCA_016866915.1 Candidatus Pacearchaeota archaeon | reverse complement strand
GAATATGCTTTGTCTATTTTTTGCTCTTCTGTTGTTGCATTAGTCTGAGCTGAGATTATAAAAGCACTCAAGAAAATTAATAAAAGAAACAATATTCCAAAGCTCACTTCTTTTTTCATTATATTTACAGCCAATCCTTATTTTTAAATATTATTAAAGAGAATTTATATTTGGTTTTTATTGGAATTTCGGGTTTTTCTTTTTTTACTTTTGGAAGAATTTTGCCAGCTCTTTTTTTTAGCGTAATTTACTGGATTTTTTAATTTAATTTCTTCTTCTGTTGGAAAAATTCCAATTCCTTTGTAGTAATCTTTATCATAATTTGGAGGAAGAACAATTTTATTTCTATAACTCCATAAAAGCTGAGATTTTATATATTCTTTTGGCAAGGCATTTTCGTTTTTTTCATTCCATTCAGAGATAATTTTTTCAAGCTCATCTCTTTCCAGTCCTATTGAGCGGAAGAAGTTGATTAAAACAAACAAGGATCTTTTTCTTCCATCTTTAACTCCTTGAAGAATTTGCTTTATTGTTGGAGGAAAAATCTCATCCAAGGGACCTGAGATTTTTATTGGCTCAGAAGAAAATTCTTTTTTTTCATCTGTCTCTGATTTTTCAGGATGTTGGTTTTTATACCAATCAAGTGCTTCTCTAAGAAGCTCAGTTGCTTCTCCTTCTTCTGCTTTCGGAAGAAAATTTCTTATTTTAACCTTCAGAGGATCTGCATCTCTTGGCTGAAAATTCTTTAATTCTTCCAATTTCAACACAACACTTGCAAGAGCTGTTTTTTCATGAAGAGAATAAGGCATTCTAAACATGTGCCTTGATGAAACCAATTGTAAATCTAATCCAAGAATTTTAAAAATATCTGTTGATGCTCCTCTACTAAAATTTTTAGGTTCGGTTAGAGAGTTTATGTTGCAGTTAGAACAAACATATATCTCTTTTTTATCTGCTTCTTCCATAAATGAATTACAATCTGGACATTTTTTTGAATTATCGTAATTGCTAGAGATAAAAGTCTCTATGTGGGGTATTTTATGATTATTGCATCTTACAGTTATTTGATAAGATTTATTTGCCAAATTCTTACAATTTTCACACATTATTCCTGTAAATCCTTCAAGTTTTTTGAATTCGTGTAAGTCTTGTTTTATTAAGTCTTCTAATATTGGCCTCGAAAGTTCTTTTAGATAATTAACTATAATCTTAGGCCATTCTGGAAATTTCGTTGACGTTTGAATTTTATTTATTTCGAAAGGAAAAGCTTTCCAGGGAACAATTATATGAAATCCCTTACTCCCCGAGAATTTTAATCCAAAGTTTTTTATTTTGCTAAATTTTAAAGCAGTAATTATTGCTTGTGCTGCTTTTTTACCATAATCAATCCAGGGGCAATCTATATCCAACAAAAGATCCCAGCCAACTCTTAATTCATCAAGCTGTTTTTTGTTCATTTCTGTTGAGATTTTTAGGGGGTCTTTCCAAATCTCTTCAGAGCAATGAAAAGATGTTGCTCCTTTTCTTACTAATTCGAAAACATCACCGGGATATTGCAAAGAATCAGGTCTTTTTCCAAAACCCTCAAAATATCTTGGAACAACCTCTCTTCCTTCTGAAAATTCAAAAATAGCTTTTTGCACATCTTTTTTTGAATAATAAAGGTGCGTAATTTTCCTTATTCTTTGCTCTTTTTCACTGGATTGTTCTGAATTTTCTTCCATTTTAGATTTAATTTCTGTATAATAAAAGATTTATATAATTACACTTAGACCCTATACTATATAATAATAATGTTTAAAAGTCTCAGGGGATGTTTAGATGAATATCCCTTTAAAATTCAAAATGTTAATAAAACTTGAAAATCCTGGATTTTTGTCTAAAATTATAGAAATAATTTCAGAGCTTGTTACAGAAGTTAGAATAAAGGTGAATGATTCTGGTTTAAGTATAACTGCAATAGATCCTGCGAATATTTCAATGGTTAGATTTGTTCTTCCAAAAAGTTCTTTTTCGCAGTTTGAAACAGGAGACGAAGTTTTAGGTATTAATCTTGATAATTTAAAAAGAATTTTAAAAAGAAGCGGGCCTTCAAGCTCATTGATTCTTGAAAAAAAAGAAAATCTACTTAATATACAAATTTCTGACAGAATCAAGAGAAATTTCAATTTAAGTTTGATAGATATTGAGGGGGAAGAAAAAGATTTGCCTGCTCTTGAATTCAGTTCTGTTATTGAAATTAATTCCCGAGATCTTTCTGATTCTATTGAAGACTGTCTTGTTGTTGCAGATGCTTGCTCATTTATAATAAATAATGGAAAATTTATCATAGAGGCAAGGGGGCTTAATTCTGCAATGTCTGAGTTTTCAGGAGATGAAGCAAAAATAAGTGCAGAGAATTGCAAGTCAAGATACAGTCTTGAATATTTGCAAAAATTCATAAAAGGAGCTAAACTTGCTGAAAAAGTTATTTTAAAATTCGCAAATGACCATCCTCTAAGAATGGATATAAAAAATGAATTGATTGAACTTTCTTTCCTTCTTGCGCCAAGAGTTGAAACAGAGGATTAAACTCGTCCTAGCGATGCCGAGTTAAAGAGTTGAAACAGAGGATTAAAATCAGATTTCTTTTAAAATTTTAATTAATTCGAGAGATTTCCTAAGATTTATAAATAATCTTATCTTAGGAAAAACATGAAAGGAAAAAGGGGGCAGGTGACTATTTTTATTATAATTGCTATTTTAATTGTGGGTTTGGCTTTGTTTTTCTTTTTGGTGATGCCAAATCTGAATATAAGAACAAGTTTTGATGAAAAAAATCCGCAGGCATTTATACAAAATTGCCTTGATACTAAAATTCAGGACAGTATAGAAATCATTTCTTTGCAAGGAGGAAGCGTTCATCCAGAGCATTATTTTGAATATAATGACATTAATATTCAGTATCTTTGCTACACCAATGAAAATTATAAAACCTGCCTTATACAAAAACCACTTCTAAAACAAAATATTGAATTCGAAATTGAAAATGATATAAGAGAAGATGTTGTGGCTTGCTTTAATGCTCTTAAAGAAAATTACGAAAGCAGAAATTATAATGTAAATTTAGAAACAGGAAGAACAAATGTTGAATTACTTCCAAAGAGAGTTGTTGTTAGTTTTGATTATATTTTAACTGTATCAAAAGGCTCTGCAGACAGATATGATTCTTTTAATGTGATTCTAAACAATAATCTTTATGAATTAATCAGCATTGCTAATTCAATAGTAGAGTGGGAGGCAACTGTTGGAGAAGCTGATCCTCGATTGTATATGACTTATTATCCTGATTTGAAAGTTGAAAAAAATCTAAGAGATGATGGAACAAGAATTTATATTTTAACAGATAAAAATATTGGAAACCGATTCCAATTTGCATCAAGGAGTTTGGTTTTCCCTCCCGGATATTAAAATGAAAAAGATTTTTTTAATTAGTGGGTTAATTTTGATGAGTGTATTCTTTATGACATTGATTGCAAGTCAGGAAGCAATGTATTGCGCTGAAAGAACAACATACGGAGCTTCTTGTCAAAATGTTCCTTTAAGTGAAGTGAATACAAATTACAGATATGACAGAACTTCTTGTGCAGCAACTTCTTATTGCTCTTCAGGAACATGTGTTAATACTTTAACAGGTGAGTGTCTTCCAAGCACTTCAACAGCATGTGATCCAGAACAGGGTGGATTTTTTTATTCTCTTCCGAAAGATGAAGTTGCACAGTGTCAAGTTGGATGTTGTCTTCTTGGCGATGGAGCTGCATTAATTGAAAGAGTTAGATGTGATACATTGGGAAAAGATTACAATGTTCAGGCAACATTTAGAGGAGATATTCAAGACGAGCTTATGTGCTTGGCTCTTGCATCACCTGAAGCAAAAGGTGCTTGTGTGTTTGAAACAGATAGGGGAAGAGATTGCCGAACAATAACAAGAGGAGAATGCCAAAGTTCAGCTGGAGAATTTCACGAAGGATTTTTATGCACTGCTCCTGAATTAGGAACAATTTGCGCTCGAACGCAAAGAACAACTTGTGTTGAAGGAAAAAACGAGGTTTATTATATGGATTCTTGTGGAAATATTGCTAATATTTATGATGCAAATAAAGTAGATGACATTGCTTATTGGAGTTATGTTCCTGGTGTAGAAGGTGTTGAAGTTAGTGTTGGTGATGGAAGAGGAAATAGGGGTTCTGCAATTTACGGATATTGCGATTATCTTATGGGAAGCACTTGCAAAAAATACACGAGAAGTATTGATTCTGTTGCTCCAAGATATGGAGATTATATTTGCAGAGATTTAGGTTGTCCTGCTAGAGATCTCCTCACAAGTGGAAGATATAGAGATCATGGTGAAGAGTGGTGCTCTGAACCTATTTCAAATTTTGAAAATGCAAAACCAGGGCAGCTTTCATATTTATTATATTGTTATGACGGAGAAGTTCATTATGAGCTTTGTGATTCATTCCGAAACAAGCTTTGCTATCAGAATACAACTACCGGAGCAGCTGGTTGTATTGTGAATCAATGGATGCAATGCATTGAGCAAAATAGTACAAAAGATTGCAAAGAAATTGGAGATTGCAAGGTTGTAACAGGTGCAAATGTTTTAAGAACAGCTTATGGAACAGAAAAACTTTTGAGAGATAGTGAATCAGGAAAAGACATAATTGCAGCTTGTGTTCCAAAATATACACCTGGATTTAAATTCTGGGATCCAAGTGCAACAATATTAGATGGCTCTACTGAAGGCACACCTATTAGTATTTGTAATTTTGCAAGTATTGTTTGTTTTGTTCCTTATACTCAAGAAGTTGCATATATAACAACTTGGAGAGCAGGAGCTTCTGATGAGTGTGTTGCAGCTTGCAAAGAAATTGAATCTTGGAGTTCTGCAAAATGCTATGAAGCTTGCACACCTGTTTGTTTTGACGATACTCTTGGAAGTAAAAACGCAAATGCTACAATAAATGCAAGTTGGGCAACAAGTTGGCAGAATCTTTGTGTCTCTTTAGGTGATTGCGGAATAAGTTCAAATTATCTTGGTGGAGAAGGATACAACAAATGGAAAGATTTATTCTTAGGAGATAAAATTGATTGGACAACACTGCCAAACGCAGATAGCAAAAGATAATTAATATGAAAGAAAAAATTTTCAAAAAAAAGAGTATGGCTGTGAGTGAAATAATTATATTAGTATTAAGCACAATCGCATTTTCTTATATGATTTCACAAAGTTTGCCGTTGGTAAGTGCTGATGAAGGGGGTGCTCCTGCTACGACTACTAGTTCTAATCCCACATTAACAACTGTTGCATTACCTGTAGGTGCAGGAATTGCAAGTAGTATTGGAATGAAATATATTCTTGCAAATGCGCCAGCACCATTTGTGGGATCTCCTGTACCGGGATTAGCTGGTTCATCTGGAGGGACAGGATTTTTTGCAAAAATATTAGAAAGATTTACTAGTCCGGGAAAAGCACTTTCAGGTCTTGCTATTGCAGGAATTTTTGTAGCTGTTATAGCTGTTTATACATTTATTGCAACATTAATAAAAACAGGTGATGCATCTCGAGCATTAGAATCTGCATTAAGAGTTGGTATTGGTGCTGGTACAGGTGCTCTTGCAGGTTATCTTTTATACTCTGTTGTTGGCGGCCCTGCGGGATGGATTGTTGGGGGTTTAGCTGTTTTAGGTGCAATTTTTTCATCGTGGCTAAGAAGAGAAACAGATAGAGAAATTTCATTTACATGTAAACCATGGCAAGCTACATCAGGTGGTGCTAATTGTGAAAGATGTAATAATCAACTTTTTCCCTGCACTGAATATCAATGTAGAAGTCTTGGAACAGGATGTGAATTAATAAACAAAGATACAGATGAGCCGAGATGTATTTGGAAAGATCCAAGAGATGTTAATCCTCCTGAAATAACACCCTGGCAAGAAGCTTTAACAACTGATTACAAATACGAGCCATTGCCAAGAGGGCAATATGGTGTTGAAATATTATACCAAAATGATGAATGTCTTCCTGCATTCCAACCATTTACCTTTGGAGTAGAATTAGATAAAGATGGATATTGTAAGATTGAATATCAAAGAACAGATAGTTTCGCTAATATGAGATATGATTTTGGCGGAAGTAATTTGTATGTGAAGCAGCATAAACAACAAATGACTTTCCCTGGAGTTGCACATTTAGAAGAAGCAGGACTGAATCTTACAAATGGAGGAGAGTTTGAGTTTTATGTTAGATGCGAAGCTGCTACAAATGGAATAGCAAATAGAGAGGAATTTTTATTTAAATTCTGTATTGATGACGGACCTGACACAACACCTCCTGAAATAAGAGGATTTAATTTCCTTGATAAAACTCCGCTTGCATATTTTGCAGAAAATGAACCAAGAGAGGCTGAAGTTCAAGTTTATATCAATGAGCCTGCTAGATGTAAATGGGATTGGCAAGATAGAAATTATGCAGACATGCAGAATAATCTAACATGCGCAAATAGTCTGATTAATTTCAATTCTCAGTTAAGCTATACTTGCTATGGAAAATTAACAGGACTTGAAAATAATGCAGAAAATAAATTCTACTTTAGATGCAATGACACTTTCGGAAATGTAAATGCTCAGTCAAAAATTTTGACTTTAATTGGAACTCAGCCTTTATACATTACATCTACAAAGCCAAATGATACAACGATAAAAGATTCAACAAATGTAATAAAAGTAACTTTAGAAGCAGAAACATCTGCAGGATATAAGCAAGGAGAAGCTTCTTGTTATTACACAAGTACAGCTGGCTCTTCTGGATATATTTTGTTCACAAACACAGAGTCATATACACATTCCACAGATATTTGGTTAGGTCCTGGAAATTATCAATATTCTATAAGATGCATTGATTTAGCTGGAAACTCAGATACAAAGCAGATTAGCTTTAGAGTTGAAACAGATACAACTGCACCAATAATTGTCCGGGCTTTCCGTGATTCTCAAAGTCTTAAGATAATAACAAATGAGGATGCAAGTTGTGTTTATGATACAGTTAATTGCGAGTATGATTTTGAGCAAGGAATAAAGATGACGAGCACAGGTATTTTGCACACAACAAAATGGGATCCTAATAATAATTTCTACATAAAATGTGAAGATGAATTTGGAAATCGACCTATGCCAAATTCATGCAGTATGATTATAAGACCTTTTGAACTTTAATTTCTAAATTTTAAACATTAAATTAATAAATACTCCCTTTCTTTTTAGTTGATGAAAAGGGGGCAGATGAATTTGTCTTTTGGCATGATTTTTTCAATAATTCTGATAGTTATTTTTTTGGTTTTTGGTTTTTATGCAATAAAGGCTTTTCTTAAATTTCAGGATTCTGCAACAAAAGGAAAATTTTTTGATGAATTAAAAGCAGATGTTGACAGAGTCTGGAAATCAGCTGAAAGTTCGCAGGAAAGAACTTATTTCTTGCCTTCAAAGATAGTTTCAGTTTGCTTTGTTGATTTTTCAAGTTCTGCAATTGGAAGAGATGCGGGAATTTATAGTGAGTTGAAAAAAACCTATTATGGAACTGAAAATCTTGTTCTTTATCCGATTGGCTCTAGTGAAGTAGAATCGATTAGAATAAATAATATAGATTTGATTGAAATGACTAAAAATGAGAATCCGTTTTGCATTGAGACAAACAAAGGAAAATTAATATTAACTCTCAGTAAAAACTTTAATGACGCTTTGGTTACAGTGAAAAGATGAGAAACAAAAAAGCTTTTCAGATATCTTTTGCATGGCTTTTCGCTATTATTGTAGGAGCATTTATTCTTTTTCTTGCGATTTATGGAGTTACTAAGATTATGAAAACAGGGAGTGATTTTACAAGTGCAAGAACAGGTGCTGAAATAGGAGTTTTGCTTAATCCTCTTGAAACAGGTTTTGAATCAGGAAGAACAAGTCTTTTAACAATGCCTGTGGATACGCAAATTCACAATAGATGCACTGAGACAGGGACTTTTGGAAAACAGATTATCAAGATATCTCAAAAAAATTTTGGAAAATGGAGTGCTACTGATGTTGATGTTGGATTTGCAAACAAGTATATTTTTTCAGATGCTAATGTTGAAGGAAGAAATTTTCTGATTTTTTCAAAGCCTTTTGAATTTCCTTTCAAGATTGCTGATTTAATTTATCTGACTTCTTCCAAGAATTCCTATTGCCTTGTCAATGCACCTTCAAGAATTGAAGATGAAATTTCTGATTTAGGACAGGAAAATCTTTATTTGGAGAATTGTCCTGCAAATAGTATTAATGTTTGCTTTGGAATTTATAGTGGAACTGTTGAATGTGACATTTATGTTAATGAAAATAGGAAATCTGTTGAAAAAGAAGGGGAGATTGTTTATTATGAGACAGATGCTTTGATGTATGCTGCTATTTTTTCAGATGTTGATGTTTACGAATGCCAGATTAAAAGACTTCTGCAAAGACTTAATGAATTGCTGACTATCTATGAAGATAAAAATGCAATTATTTCTCTGCGAGGATGTTCTGCTGATGTTGATCTTTTTACATTAAAAAGCGAGATTGACAGATTTGGAAATTCAGAGGATCTTATGAATGTTGCTTCTATAGCAGAGCATATTAACAGGCAAAACAATCTGGAGAATTGCAAATTATGGTAAATAAAAAAGCTCAGATGAAAATTCAGCAAATGGCTTTTATGCTCATAGCTGTTACTTTGTTTTTTGTGCTTGTTGGCTTGTTTTTTTTGAGAATTTCTTTTTCTGAGTTGCGAACTTCAGCTGAATTAATTGAAGAGAAAAACGCTCTGCTTTTGGTTTCAAAACTTGCAAATTCACCTGAATTCTCATGTGAAAATGCTTTTGGAGGGATTAAAATAAACTGCATTGACAGTGATAAGATTATGGCTCTTAAGAATAATATAAACAAATATTCGGGTTTTTGGGGTGTATCTGGCATAGAGATAAGAAAAATTTATCCTTCTGGAAATTTAGTTGAGTGCAGTTCTTCAAACTATCCGAATTGCAATTATCTTAAAATTCTTCCAGTCCCTTCTGACTCTGGAGTGGGTGTTTCGAATTTTGTTGCTTTATGCAGAATTGAGGAGATTAATAATTCTGTTCAGGATAGATGTGATTTAGCTAAGATACTTGTTTATTATGGAGGTGCTGAGTAAAAATGAAGAAAATAAAAAATAAGCTTGGGCAAGAAGAAATTGTTGGTTTTGCTGTAATAATCATTATTATGGCTGTTATAATTCTGTTTTTCCTTGTTTTTTATCTTAGAGGAGAAAGAGAAAGTGTGGAAAGTTATGAAGCAAGCAGTTTTATTCAAGCTTTTTTGCACTATACAACGAATTGTGAAAATTATTGGGAGTATTTGTCTATTCAAAAGCTTATTTTTGAGTGTGAAAAGGATTTTGTGTGTTTAGATGGAAGAAATTCTTGTGAAGTTTTGAATTCCACTTTAAGAGGAATTGTTGAAGAGAGCTGGAAAACTGGAGAGGATTATCCTGTTAAAGGATATGAATTGAATATAACAACAGCGCAAAAAGAGCTTATTTATCTTAAAGAAGGAAATATTGGTGCTAATTATCATAGTGCAAGACAGGATTTCGTAAGTGGCGGAATTAAGGCAGAAATAGTGTTTAAAGCTTATATTTAGATATTTACATGAATTGTGATTGTGTCAACAACTAGTTCTGGTTTGTGGCGAATTCTGTTTTTGGTTTTTTCTCTTGCCATTTCTATAAAGCCAAGTCTTTCCAGAAGTTTTACATCATCACTTACTGGCTTAAAATTTCTTCCTAATTTCTTGGCTAAATCATAAATTGAGCTGGGATTTTGAGTTTTTATTGTGTTTAGAATTCTTGCTTTTTCATTGCTTAGAAGCTGTCTTAGAACAGAAAGTCCTTCAAAGTCATAATCGCTTTTTGAAGAGCCTGATTTCTTAAAAATAGAGAAAGTTCCCTTAGATTGCACTATTGTTATTTCTCTTGTTTTTGTCTTCGGCATTTTGTTTTTGGAATTTTTTTTTATATGTATGGTATTTGCTTATATACATATAGAACATATATTTTATGAATATATATGTTAATTAATAATATATGATTATAAAAGTAGTATATATTAATAAATGTTTTGCTTAGGGAAATCTGGATATGTGTATTAATACCCCAGTAATACCAAAAGGTTTATAAATAAAACCTTGAAAAACAGAGTTTTTAAAAGAACGGGGTAAAAAAGGATAGTAAGCTTTTTAAAGGAAAATGTGCTTTTTGAAGTAACACCGACGGTAAAAAAGGGTGTTCTAATAGGGGATTAGAGTTAAAGGGGTTGACAGGGTTTTGGCTAAGCAAGGGATTAAAATTGCTTAGGAATACACTGCACTAATGAAAGGAGATATAAAAACATCAAAAATGTTAAAATATTGCGGAAAAAAACAAGTTTATTCATATTCATCTAACTGGAAAGTCTTACCCTATGGCTTTCAGACTGATGAAAACTGTCATAGACAGTATATTTATAGAGCTGAAAGGAGGTTTAAAATAAAATAATATGAAATTTAATTTTAGGCAAATTTCTGCATTAGCTACAAGCGCTTTGCTTGTTGGTATGACTGCGGGAATTGCAGCTGCTGCAAACTATCCAGCTCCACTTGTTCAAAGTGGTATGGGTGACTTTGCTGTGGTTTACGGTGCTAGAGGTGCTTCAACAGACCAAGCTCAAGCAAATTTAGTTGCTAGCAATCTATTAGCTTTGTCTACAGGATCAGGGAGTATTAATGTAGAAGGTGGAGAGTTTTTCGCTCTTGCAAAAGATTCAAATCCTTTCAACTTCAATGAAAATTTAGATGATGTATACTCTAGTTTAGACAGTGATCAAATGGCTTTCCTTGCTGATGGAACTTATGATGACGGAGATGTTGATGAAGATTATGAGCAAGAAATTGCTTTAAGTGATAAAACACTTTCTTTATTTGCAGATCCAGATTATAACAGCGACGCACCAACAATTGGTTTTTGGTGGACTAATGGGCAGAATATATTAAACTATACTGTTGAGTATAACGATCCTGTTAACGTGACACATATGGTTGATACTGCTCTACCTATGTTAGGAAGAGAATATTATGTTTTGGCTGCTTCAATAACTCAAATTGATATATTGGATACAGCTGAAACAACAACAGTCGTGGTAGGAGATACTGTTACTGTTGCAGGCAAAAGTGTTACATTAAACTATGTTGATGCAAGTAGTGCAAAATTCACTGTTGATGGTGAAGCTACTGGAAGTCTTGCACAAAATTCTGAACATAAATTAGCAGATGATTCTTACATTGTTGTAACAGATATTTCCTATCAGGATTATTCTGGAGGAATACAAAGTGCAGAATTCGCTATTGGTTCAGGTAAAATTGAGCTTATAAATGGTGAAGAAGCTGAAATAAATGGTGAAGATATAGATGGATTAGAAGTTAATCTTACAAATAGTTCAGCAGGAACCATTGATTCAATAAAATTAATCTGGAACTCATATAGAGATTCATTCTTAACAGCAACAGATTCCATTTCCCTTCCAGAATTTGGAGTTATTCAACTTGCTTTTGGAGGATTGAATTTCCCATCAGATTCAGAAATGATCTCTATTGAAAATGGAGATACTTTAACCATTAATATGGGTAACTATGATTTCCCACTTATGTGGTATGATGGTGCAACAGATACAGCTGCAATGGGTCAAGAAAATAACCTATTGAAGTTGACTGAAGATGCAAATCTTACATATAATGATGCAGGATATATTAATGGAAGTATTATTTGGTGGGATAGTGGAGATGTTGTTGATAATAATGTTGGCGCAAGAACCAACACAACAAACACTATTGGTACTGATGCTATAAATGTCTCAGAAGATGAGAGATTCCTTGTTACCTTACTTGATACTGACTTAACAGACATAGAAACATTATACTATGAAGTTTCAAATATAGACATAAATGATGCAGCTACATGGACTGTTACTTTGGATGATTTAATAGGAAATAAGGACCTTGAGTTCACAGATGATATTGGTGATACTGAGGATGTTGGAGATGTTACTGTTACAATAGTTGGATTCAGTGCAGATAATTCCTCTGTATTTTTTGAATTTGATGTAGCTGGAGTTACGACAAACATTTATTATGACATAGCTGTTTCTGAAAAAGGTCTTGTTATAACATTGCCGGAAATCACAACAGCTGCTACAAATGCAACAGGAGCTATACTTACTTTCACAGAAGCTGATAGAGATGAGGATGTTGGTGGAGGTAGATCCTTTACTGCAACTATCAAAAACACAACGAATGAAAAATTCCATGTGTCAACTCATAACTTAACAGCTTATGATGAAGAAGAATCTGATGATAAATACATCGGATATGTTCCTTCAAACCTAGCTTCTAAGATCCTATTTGATGTCTCTGCAGATGAATATGATTTCTCTGTTGAGTATTATGGAAAAGAAGTTACTGCTGATGTAAGAGTTGTTGCTGGCGGAGAAGTTACAACAGAATTAGGAAATGTTCTTGTAACAGATGCTGAAGTAAGCAGTGTTCAAGGAAAGAATCTTGTTGTAATTGGCGGAAGCTGTATTAACTCAGTTGCTGCTGCATTAGTTGGTGGTGCTCACTGTACCGCTGCATGGCAGAGTGCAACAGGTGTTGGTGCTGGACAGTTCTTGATAGAAAGCTACACTAGCCCATATGCAGGAACAAAGATAGCATTACTTGTCGCAGGATACAATGCAGAAGATACGGTAAATGCTGCAACATATGTAAGAACTCTACCACAGGCAATTGATACAACTGTTGGAAAGAAATACATTGGTACTTCAGCAACAAGCGCAGAACTCGTAGTTCAATAAATTTATTTTTTATTTTTTTCTTTTTCTTTATTTTTTTGAGATTAGCGGGAGCTGAATGAATTAAAGAAAAATTAAGAGGAGATGGGCTGAAGAATATTGAAATTAAATTTATAAATGCAGATTGTAAATATTAAATATGAAAAGATTGGTTTCAAAGCAGGAAAAAGAAAAGAAAGAAAGAAAGAATCAGACAATAATCGGGTTAATTCTTGTGGGTATAATGGTGCTAAGCGTGATTGGATTTGGATTAAGATATAATTTTGGAAATAATGCAGACAGTTCTGAAAATGAGAAAATTGTTTATAACGGCTTTGAATTCACTCATATAAATGGATTCTGGACAATTGGAGGATTTTCATTTAGGTATAATCCGCAAGAAGCTCCAGATACAGGCGAGAATTTAACTGACGGAACATATTATGTCGGACTTCCTTTGTATATTTATTCTGAAAGTCCTGAAGCTGGAAGAGAAATCAGCGTAAATTTGGGAAATGTAGCTGAAAGAATTCAGCAAGCCTGTCCCGAAGGAGAGCTCTGCGCAGAGAATATTCCAATAAAAGACTGCGAGAATAATTTCATAATTATAAAAGAAGGTAAAATAGAAAGAATATTTCAGATTGACAAATGCGTTTATATAGAAGGAAGCCAAGAAAATCTGGCTAAATTGGCAGATTCTTTTCTCTTTAGAATTCTGGGGGTAAGATAATGGCAAAAAGAAAAAAAACAAAAAAACGAATAAAGGAAGAAAAAGAAAAGAAAATTGAGAAGAAAAAACAAGCTGAATATCAGAATAAATTTCTAAAAATTTTCCTTATAAGTGCCTTTGCTATAATAATTTTTATTCTGATTTTTGCTTTTATTTCTTATTCTAAAAAAAATTTTAGATATGAGGGTGTAGAATTTAATATTGTTGAGTTTTGCGATGCAGGCCCACCTTGTCTTAAAACATATAACACAAAAGTTCCTTTTATTTATGAGGATAAACCAGCTTCCTATAATTTCTTTCTTAGAAATGATCCCAGAATTTT